>CAXGRO010000214.1:0-8790 GCA_964012055.1 uncultured bacterium | reverse complement strand
TATACAAACCAAAATACTCACACCCTAGCTGGGCCAATTCTTAGGTCCCGCTCACAAGTAATGAAAGTGGGATAACTTATTAGGGGACAATGAGGTATATTATATTCAAATAGGCGCTATCAGACGGAGATTTAGCCGTTCGGGTAAATGTGCAGACCATTTGCTGAGCCTTAAGGGATATTTATAGAAAACCGAGGTAGGATGGGAGTATCAAAAGCGCCTATATGGCAAAGAGGGTTGGTAAGGTCGGTATGGTTGATTTACAGTGCCTTGCTGATTATGCCGGAACTGGCCGATGCGCGTCTGGGCATGGGCGATACCTCCTCCTCCCAGATGCTGCAGCAATGGGAGTATCGAGTGGGCGACTCGCCGGCCGACGCGGCGGGGAAATTGCAATTGCTGGCTGGCGGGGGAGATGCGGCGTGGGTTTCATTCCACCTGGCAGAGGGGGTGTCCGAGGTGGGAGGCGGTGAATTCGTGTGGTACCGCACCCGGCTGTCGCAGCAACAGTGGGACGAACCCGTGCTGAGTATTGGCGGTTTATTGCTGGCCTTTGAAGTTTATCTCGACGGCGTAATGCTGCACCAATCGCGGCCTTTGGAAAGCGATTACGGCAATAAATTTGCAGCAGTGCAATGGCACCGCATCGACCTGCCACAGGATTTCCGGGGCAAGATGTTACACTTGCGCGTCTTCCTCATGGTGTTGGTGCTGGCCTACGTTTTGGAGCGCCGCTTTAGCGAGACGCACCGGCAATTGCAGGTGTATTCTGCCGAACTCGAAGAGAGCAACCGCAATCTCGAAGAGCGCGTAGCCGAGCGCACCCGCGACTTGCAGGACAACGGCTCGTTTTGCAAGGCTGCCGCCCTGCTCAAAGACAATACAAAACTAGTTTACACCGCCAGCGAGCGCATTGCCACCATTGTGCGCAGCTTAAAGAACTTTGCGCGGCTGGACGAGGCCGAATTCCAAAAGGCCGATTTGCACGAGGGGCTGGACAGCACGCTAACGCTGGTGCACCACCAGCTCAAGGACCGCGTGGAGGTGGTGCGGCAGTACGGCGACTTGCCGCAGATCGACTGCGCCCCCAACCAGCTCAATCAGGTGTTTATGAACTTGCTGGTTAATGCAGCCCAGGCCATTGAAGGAGAGGGGACAGTGACCATAAAGACCTGGGTGGAAAACGGCCAGGTGGGCGTGCAGATTGCCGACACCGGCAAGGGCATTGCGCCAGAGCACCTGGAGCTCATTTTTGATCCGGGGTGGACGACCAAGAGCCGCGGGGTGGGGACGGGTTTGGGTTTGTCGATCAGTTACAACATTGTCGAAAAACACGGCGGTCAACTAGAAGTCGACAGTGCGCCGGGACAGGGCGCTACCTTTACAGTGTGCCTGCCGGTGGAGGCGACAGGCCAGGGACAAAACGGGGAATAGCATCGCCTTTTATGCCTTTGCTTGTCGAGCCGAATTACCACCCCCCATCCTTTCTCTTTAACGGCCATTTGCAGGTGATCTGGGCGAATTTGTGCCGGCGCGTCTCCGGAGTGGTGTACCAGCGGGAGCGCATTGACACCCCGGACGGCGATTTTCTCGATCTGGATTGGGGGCGCGTTGGGTCTGATAAGCTGGCGCTTTTGACGCATGGCCTGGAAGGGCATTCGCAGCGGCCGTACATGTTGGGCATGGCCCGGGCGCTGCGGTGCCGGGGGTGGGACGTGCTGGCGTGGAATTTTCGAGGGTGCAGCGGTGTGCCCAATCGCTTGCCGCGCTTCTACCACAGCGGCGATACGACGGATCTTGCGGCGGTGGTACAGTACGCCTTGCGGCAGGGTGCCTACCGCAGTGTCGCTCTAGTCGGTTTCAGTCTGGGGGCAAATGTGCTGTTGAAGTATTTGGGCGAGCGCGGCGCGGCGGTAGACGGACGGATAAAATGCGGCGTAGCTTTTTCTGCCCCCTGCCATTTGCCCACCAGTGCCGAGCAGATGAGCGCGTGGGAAAACACCCTCTATTTGCGCCGTTTTATGCAGCAATTGCGCCACAAGGTTGCGGCCAAGGCGCACTTGCGGCCGGGCGAACTGGAGGTGGAGGGGCTGGAAACACTATCTAATTTTCGTGCCTTTGACGACCGCTATACGGCGCCGTTGCACGGCTTTAGAGATGCCCAAGACTATTGGCAGAGGAGTAGTTCTAAACCCTATTTAGGTGAGATTCGGGTGCCGGTTTTGATAGTCAACGCGCGCAACGATTCGTTTCTATCGGCAGAGTGTTATCCGGTGGAAGAGGCAAAAGGCTCTGAGTTTGTTTATTTGGAGCGCCCGCAGCAAGGGGGGCATGTGGGGTTCCCGCTAATAGGAGAAGAATATTGGTCGGAAAGGCGGGCGGCGGAGTTTTTTGCAGCACACAATTTGTGAGGACGCGATAGGGTTATTGCAGCTTCGAGACTAACTCCTCTGTTTTGGCGACGATCCGATCTTCGATGTCTTTGGCAAAGGGGGCGGGGCGCAGGAAGTAGGGGTGGGATCCGTCGACTTCGTAGCCGCCCAGGTCGTAGGTTTCTTTGCCGGGGACGTAGGCGATTAGGCCGTTACTGTAGGCTGCGGTGATGGTCGTGGTGGGGGCCAGGTTTTCTTTGATGTGGAGGCCGATTTCAGTGAGCACTTCGCCGCCGAGGAAAACGGCGCGCAAATTTTTGTTGAACTGGACTATTTGGATTTCCTGGGGGCAGGATGTTGGGAGGGCGCCGGAACGGGCCAGGTTGAGCATGGACTGGGCCCATTGGCGCCGGAGGGGGTTGTCGTCTTGTGCGGCGGTGATGGTGAAGAAAGATTCGTCGGGAAGGTCGGTGTAGGGGAGAGGGTGGAAGTCGGTGGTGGTGCACAGGGCAGATGCGGGTTGAGGGGTAGCGTCTGTTTGGGAGGCCAGTACCTCCTGGGCAATGACGGCTGAGGCGGCGGCTAGTTCGTCGTGGGTGGGGACGGAAAAGCCCTCTTTGCCTTCTCTTTTGAACCAGGGACGTATATTGCCGGCGCAACCGGTGGTGAAGAAAGCCGGGGCGCCGGTTTCTTCTTCTAGAGCGCGGCAGAGAAAACCGGGGTAGTCGCCTCCTACTAAATGGCCGCCGATGCTGGTGGGGTGGCAGCCGTAGACGGTGAGGCTGCCCAAAGGTTGTTCGTCGCTATCGGTGAACCACAGGGTGTCGAGGGCGCGGTCTATGGGGCCTTTGGGGTTGGGGGCAAAGAGAATACCGCCCTTGCCGTCGGGCAGGCGGCGGCTAACTCCAAAGGTCGAGGTGCCGCGCGAGAAAGCGATATTGCCCTCCACGGCGCTGGCGCGGGCGGCGACGGCGATGTGGACCAATTGTTCGTGGAGCCAACGGGCGTAGGCGTGTTCGATGGCGCCGGGCATGGCCCAGGGGGAGAAGAAGGGGGCGCAGTGGGTGTGGGTGGCGGTGAGCACAATTTGTCGTGGTGCCAGGCCGGTGGCCTGGGCGATGTTCATTTTGGCCGCGGCGCTGTAGGCCGGGCTGTAGCCTATGAGGTCGGCGGTTATAATGAGAGCCTCGTCGGCGTCGCCTCGAACGGAGATGGCGCCGGCGATGAGGGGCTGGTACATGCCTTCAGACTTGCGGTTGCGGTTGCCGTAACCGGTGAGCCATACGGGTTTTTTAGGGGTGATGTCGGTGCGAGCGATGCCAATTTGAACCATGGGGTGCCTCCTTAGTACTGTCTGTGTTGTTTTGAACGATTTATAAACGAAATATAAACTGATATGGATGGATGTGTGATACAAATTGTTTAAAATTTGTATGAAATTTTGGCGGGCTTTCTTATGTTATCTGTAAATCGTAGGCGTTCTTTCGTTTAAGTTAGTGCATGTTCTCTTGGTACGCGGAATGAACGCAGGGACCACTCCCTCTCCCTTCGTCCCCACCAGAAACAACGCCAGACATTCTCACAATGTGTCGCTTCCACATCTCATTCAAAACAATCCTCTTCTATATCTGTGTTACCAGCCTCGTCTCTGCACAGGGCCAATTGCCCAATAGCGTACTGCAATTGGACGGGGAAGGTGATCATATAGAATTGCCCGGCGCCGTATTTATCGAAGCGGAAGAGGCCACTGTGGAAGGGTGGTTTAAGTGGGATGACCTGGCGTTTTATTCGCAGGTCTTTTCGTTGGGGGATAAGCGGTTTGAGATGGGGATGAATCACCGCGATACCTCTCCGACCTTGCGGGCGACCGCATCAGCGAATTGCACTGGGGGCGTGACGGCGCGCTGTGGATAGCAACGCACAATGGGTTGTCGCGTTTTAACGGGGCCGAATTCAGCAATTTTCTGGCGTCGGATGGGCTGGCGAATAATAAAGTCTGGAGTGTGTACGAAGATGCGGCGGGGTCTGTGTGGATAGGCACAGATAACGGTTTGTCGCGTTTTGATGGCTATGCGTGGGGAGAGGACGCGGTGCGGCCGCAGTTGCATTTCACCAATTTCAATGTCGAAGACGGGCTGGCGCATCCACAGGTGATGAGCATAGTACAGGATGCGGCCGGTGCCATGTGGTTTGGCACCTGGGGCGGCGGCGTGTCGCGCTATGATAGGGCGTGTTTTAGCAATTTTAAGATTCGCGACAATCGCTACCACAACCTCATCTGGACCATTCGTCGGGGGCCGGCCGAGGCATTGTGGTTTGGCACCTGGGGCGGTGGGTTATGGCGCTACGCGGAGGAGCAGTTTGCCACCGTGCCGGCGCTGCGCGAATTGGAGGGGCGCCAAATAGGGGATCTCTTTTTTGCCGCCGACGGGGCGCTGTGGACTGCCACCGAGGGATTTGGCATATACCGCCACGACAGGCGAGCAGATGCAGCACTTTACTGTGCGCGACGGGCTGGCATCCGACTTCGCCAATGCCGTACACCAATCCGCCGACGGCCTCTACTGGTTAGTCACGCAAAGTGGCATGACCCGTTACGACGGGCGCGACTTGATTACCTATGGCAAGGACGATGGCCTGGGCGTTGCGGGGATTGTAGATGTGGTCAGCGATGCGGACGGGGTGCTGTGGGTGGGCACCGTAGGGGGGGCTGGTGCGCTACGACGGCAAGACCTTGATTAATTATACCGCGGCGGACGGCCTAGCCCAAAGTTGGGTAGATGATATGTTTGCGGACGGCAACGGCGGTTTGTGGCTTAAAACTGTTCCGGGAGTGATGCATTTTGACGGAGAGGTATTTACGCAATCCGCCGAGTTCGCAGGCATGGGTGTTCACGATATAGAGCGCGATGCTGAGGGGGGTGGCTGGCAACGGATAGCAAAGGCATATGGCGTTTTACTGCCGCAGACACGGTGCAGTTGACCACGGCGGACGGCCTAAAAAGTGATAGGGTCAAAGACATATATATTGATGCCAAGGGCAGGGTGTGGGGGGTGGGGGACACTTGGTTTATGCGCTACGACGGCGAAGAGGTGCGGACCTTTGCTTTGGAAGGGGCGCTGGCCGACGCAGGCATTTTAGCGCTTACCGGCGACGGCGGCGAGGGGATGTGACTGGCCACCAATAAGGGCGTGGCGCATTGGGACGGAGAGCAGTCGACTAATTTCACCGCGGCGGATGGCTTGTGCAAAGAATACGTCCCTACTCTGTACCGCGATGCCGATGGCACCCTGTGGTTTGGCACCCTGGAGGAGGGGGTGGTGCGCTACGACGGCGAGGAGTTTGTCCACTTTACGGTAGACGGGGTGGAGGCGATGGAGCTTATAGCGGCGCGGCGGCCCGACATCGTGTTTATGGAAATCTGGATGCCGCGTCTGGATCAGACGGAGGAAGAGCGTTTGATTCTGTCGTATGTGGAGCAGCACGGCAGCATCAACAATGCGGTGTGCCGCACGCTACTGGAGGTGGATCGGCGGCGGTCGTCTTATTTGCTCGACAAACTGTATCAGGCAGGGCAGTTGGGGCGCTCGGGGGTGGGGCGGGGGACGCGCTACGATCGACCACAATAAGGATATTTTTATATGAGCACAGAACAGTCTCAAGCTGAATACGGAATTATCGTCGCCCAAGACGTGATGATTGAAATGCGCGACGGCGTGCGCCTGGCGACCGACATTTACCGGCCGGCCAATCCCGACGGCATGCCGGTGGAGGGCGATTTTCCAGTGATTCTGGGTCGCACCTCGTACGACAAATCGAACCCGGTGATCTGGGTGGACCCGGTGGTCAACTTCTTTGTGCCGCGCGGATATGTGGTGCTCTTGCAGGATTTGCGTGGGCGCGGCAAGTCGGAGGGCACCGGCCAGTACTTTCACACCGCCAATGCGCTGGAGGGCAAGGACGGCTACGATACCATCGAATGGGCGGCGGCGCAGACGTGGTCGAACGGGCGCACCGGCATGGTGGGGGCGTCGCACGGCGGTATTGTACAGAATATGGCGTCGCTGGAACGGCCGCCACACCTGAGCGCGCTGTGGGTGGATGTGGCGCCGACCAATGCGTTTAAGTGGGAGGCGCGGCAGGGTGGGGCAATGGGGTTGCACATGTACGGGGCGCTGTATTTGCACACCTACGATGCGCAGGAGATTCGCGACGATCACGAGGCCATAAAGCGCATTGAGGAGGGGGCCGAGAATTTGCGCGAGCTGGTGTGGCAGACGCCGTTTAAGCCGGGCGAAACGCCCATTGCCGCGGTGCCCAATTTGGAAAAGATTTTGTTCCACTATTATTGCGACGGGGTGTACAACGAGTTCTGGTCGCAGGAGAGCGTCGACCAGACGCCGCACTTTGGGCGCATGAAGGACATTCCGGCGGTGTACTCGAGCGGCTGGTACGACCCGTTTGCCGCCGATGCGGCGGAGCAGTTTGCCCACATGGCGGCGCAGAACGAGACGCCGCAGCGCTTGGTGCTGGGGCCGTGGAACCACGGCCGCATGCGCGGAGTGGGGTCGACGGCGGTGGGGGAGGTGGATTTTGGCGAGGCGGCGCGCTGGGGCAATGCGGTGCTCAATCGGGAGCGCTTGCGCTGGTTCGATCGCTGGCTGAAGGACGTGGACACCGGGGTGGAAGGCGATCCACCGGTGCGCATTTTTGTGATGGGCGGCGGCGACGGCCGCAAGAACGCGGCGGGCCACTTGAATCACGGCGGTGGCTGGCGCAACGAGGAGGCGTGGCCGCTAGAGCGGTCGGTGCAGACGGCTTATTACCTGCAGCCGGGCGGCGGTTTGTCGACCGAGGCTCCGGAGGAGGAGGGGGAAGCGACGAGTTGGGTGCACGACCCGGAACACCCGGTGCCCAGCGTCGGTGGTAATGTAACCGGCATGTACGAGTGGATAAAATTGCCCGAGGGCATGGACCGGGCCTATGTGCCGGGGCGGGCGCGGATGAATTCGATTATTACGGACGGGCCGCTGCACCAGAAGGAGGCGCCGGGCATTGTGGGGGCGCGGCCGCCCTACCCGCTGCTGGCCGAGCGGTCGGACGTGGCGGTGTTTCAGACGGCGCCGCTGGCGGCGGACGTGGAGGTCACCGGCGGCATGGAGGTGCGGCTGTGGGTTTCGTCCACTGCGGTGGATACCGATTTTACTGCCAAGCTCATCGACGTGTACCCGGCCAACGAGGATTACCCGGACGGTTTTCACATGCCGCTGGCCGATTCGATTTTGCGGGCGCGCTTTCGCGCAGGGTTTGACGCCGAGCGTTTTATGGAGCCAGGCCAGGTGTACGAGCTGGCCATCGAGTTGCCGCCGGTGTCCAATGTATTTAAGGCGGGGCACCGCATTCGGGTGGACATTGCCAGTTCAAATTTCCCGCGCTTTGACGTCAACTCGAATACGGGCGAGCCCCTGGGGCGGCACACCAAATTGGTCAAGGCGACGAATAGCGTGTATGCGGATGCGGGACGTCCGTCGCATATTCGGCTGCCGGTGATTGCCGGATAAGGGAACTTTGGTTTATTGATCGAAATCCTCGGCGGTTTCGACCTTTCTGTGCCGTTTTTAACCCCGGCGGCGGGGAAGACTGCGAGGTGTCTGTTCGATCTGGTAGACGAGTTTCTCAGAGCTTTCCCAACCTCCGGCAATGCTGGCCAGCCCACCTTCTTCTTGTGGTTTGACATTAACTTCAACTTGCATACCGGCCCGGGTTATCATATTAATCAGCTTATCTATACTAAACCGGCTGATTTCTCCTTTCATTAAATTGCTAATTCGAGGTTGCGTTTCGCCGAAAAATGCAGCGGCTTCCTTCTGAGTCCAACCTCTGGTTTCGATATATTTTCTCAGGTCGAGCATTAAATCCGCCCGAACTGGCAGAAAACAGGGCGATAAGACACCACAACAATTGACCCGACTCCCTAAAAACCCTATATATCTCCTATACACACCTTTACGTCGGACGAGTCCCCCAACTCGATGGCATCCGGAGATTACGCCTTCGCCGATGAATATGTCCGCGCTCTATACGAGAAACGAGCTCACGTCTGCGGTGGAGAAGTTGGCCGCCATGTAGCCGAGAACATCAACGGCATCTTCGAGGCCGCGGCCTACGGTACGCGAGTTTCGTTGCCGCAGAAGATATGCGAGGGGCATCCGCTGCTACGCTGGCGTGAGGAAGCTGGTTTGGGGCCGCCCGAACCGAAGCCGGCCACGGACAGCGTTTTCACCACGCCTTGCCGCGGGCGGAGTGGATTCTCCGCGGTCCCGAGGGCTCCTTCGACAGCGGGCAGATCTGTCCCGTGCGGCTGTTGCCCGTGGGAGAGGAGCTTTTCGTCTACTACAACGGAGTGGACCGCCACCA
>CAXGRO010000213.1:0-8805 GCA_964012055.1 uncultured bacterium | reverse complement strand
CCCTCAAAGACCTCATCGACACCGCCGGCATTGCCACGGTCAGCGGCTCTACCCTGCTCAAAGACCGCGTACCCGCCAAAGACGCCACCATCGCGCGCCAGCTCTTTAGGGCCGGCGCCGTGCTCCTGGGCAAAACCCACCTGGTCGAATTTGCCTACGGCGGCACCGGCATCAACCACCACTACGGCACGCCCCTCAACCCCTGGGACCTGGACACCCCGCGCTTGCCGGGCGGCTCCAGCAGCGGCTCGGCGGTGGCTGTGGCCGGCGGCCTGGCCCCGGCCGCCATGGGCAGCGACACCGGCGGCTCGGTGCGCATCCCCTCTTCTTTTTGCGGCCTGGCCGGCCTCAAAACCACCTTTGGCCGCCTCAGCAACGTCGGCCTCATCGCGCTCGACAGCGGCCTAGACTCGGCCGGCCCCATGTGCCGCACCGTGGCCGACGCCGCCCTCATCTACCAGACCCTGGCCGGGCCCGACCCGGCCGATCCCGACACCTGGAACCAGCCCTGCGACAACGTGCTCGACGACCTTGACGGCAACATCGCCAATTTGCGCCTCTTCCTGCCACGCCAATACTTTTGGGACGACGTCGACCCAGAAGTGGAGGCGGCGGTGCGCGCCAGCGCCCAAGTCTTTGCCAATCTCGGCGCCCGCATCGACGAACTCCACCTGCCCGAACTCGACGAATTATCGGCGCTACGCGCCCGCGGCAGCCTCACCGCAGTGGAAGCGTATCTCTCCAACCGCAACGAATTGGAAAATCAGCTCGACCAATTTGACCCCATTGTCTCGGAGCGCATGCTCGATGGCAAAGACATGACGGCGGTCGATTACTTTGACGCCAAGCGCAGTTTTGCCCAATTGCGCCCGCGCCTCTACAAAGCCCTGTCCACGGTAGACGCGCTCATCACCCCCACCACTCCCTTTGCCGCCCTGCCCACAGCCGAAGTCGACCGCCCCGACGACTACCACCGCCTCAACGGCATGTGCCTGCGCAACACCATGGCCGTCAACCTCATGGGGCTGTGCGCCGTCTCGCTACCCTGCGGCTTCACCCGCAGCGGCCTGCCCATCGGCTTACAAATCATCGGCCACCCCCACGCCGAGGGACTCGTCTTGCGCCTGGCCCGGGCCTACGAACAGACGACGGAATGGCACAAAAAACACCCCGATCTGGAGGCTCTGGGATAAAGGCCATAGACTTGCAAAGATTCGCCTTTGCCTCTATATTTTGATGTCCAATTTGAAAAGATAAACGGAGTTAAGTGCTCCCATCGTCTAGCGGTTAGGACCCTGGATTTTCAATCCAGTAACCGGAGTTCGAGTCTCCGTGGGAGCACCAATTTTTAAAGCATTGCGCCGCACATAGTTAGACGAGAAGAGGGGTTCCATATCGGAGCCCCTCTTCTCGTTAGGACCTGATGCCGGTGTCCATATGCGCCCGGACGAAGCAGTTGGGTTTGATGCGGCGAGTTGCCGCACGCCTAGATTAAAAAGCCGCTTCCTTTACGGAGCGAAGTCGCCACCTAGCAGCCACAGTATATGTGGCCAGAAAATATCATAAATTTTGCGACAATGGGCACCCAAAATCGCGCTCGCCGGCGTCAGCCTATTGCTGGTGGCGGGCGGCCTCGAACTGTCCCTGCGACTACTCCCCAAACCCAGCACCCCCCCGACCAACTACCACGGCCAGCGCGGTTACATGCGGGACGACTACGCTCTGCGCTGGGTGCCCCAGGAAAACACTCGCCAAGAGCGCGTTGACCCCTACGACCGTACCTTTGTCCTGCGCATCAATAACTCCGGCCAGCGCGGCGCCGAGTTGGGGCCACCCACCCCCCAACAGCGCCGCGTCCTCTTTTTGGGCGACTCCTTCACCATCGCCAGCGGCCTGCCCGAAGAAGACACCTTTGTCGCCCAGACTGCCCAAAGGCTCTAAGAGGCTCTGGGCCCCCACGTCGTGGCCATCAACGGCGGCGTCGACGGCTACACAACACCTTCCAAGAGCTGGCCTACTACCGCTACCACGGCACCTTCCTCCAGCCCGACGTGGTGGTGCTGTGTTTTTTTGTGGGCAACGACTTTCGCGACAACGCCGTGGGCACCCGGCGGGGGGCCGACCTCAATCCGGTGCTTTTCCCCCAGGCGCTGATCGACCAATACCGCGAGGCGCCCGATCCGTTTTTGCGCGCCACCGATGAGGGGCTGCTGCGCGATCCGCTGTCGGCGGCCATCGTATCCAAACCAGACTGGGCTTGGGTGGAAGCGTTGCAGCGGCACTCGCTGCTGCTGCGCCTGCTGAGCTCGCGCTATGCCCAGGTCAAGGGCAGCTGGACGAACGATCTGTGGCTATTGGACTTGGAAAACCGCTACTACTTCTACGAGTTCGGCCTCTACCAACGGCGCGACCATGCCCTGCTGCAACGCACCCAAGACCTGACCCTGGCTTGCATCGAACAGTTGCGTCGGCAGGTAGAGGTCGACGGCGCCGAGTTGCTGGTGGCAATCTTGCCGTCGCAGCACCAGGTCGACGCGACACAACGGCAGCGGAGTCTTGCCAAGCTGGGGGTGGCCGAGGACGATCTGGGGCCGCTGCAACTGGCCTATCCCAATGAACTGATCGGCCAATTCTGCGCCACCCGCCAGATCGCCTGTCTCGACCTGCTGGCGCCTTTTGCCGCGTTCGAGCGGCCGACCGATCTCTACCTGGGCATAGTTAGAGGACTTGCATTTCAGCCCGGCGGGGCACCAACTGGCGGCGGCCGAGCTGGCAAAATTCTTGCTGAACCAGAGCAAGTTTTTGACCGATGCGGCGCACATCGACTATCGCCGCGGCCGGGTACATATGGCCGCCGGCGCTCTGGACTGGGCCGCCGAGCGGTTGCGTGCCAGCGTGGGTCTGAGTCCAAACTGGCCTCCGGCGCACGTAGCTTTAGGCGAGGTGTTCCAACGCCAGGGCCGCTGGCATCCGGCCGCGGCAGCCTATCGCCGCGGCCTGGCTATAGATCCCCTGTCACTCAAAGCACTGGATGGCCTGGGGCAAGTTTTGGTGGCCAGCAACGACATCGACGCGGCCGCGACGCTGTATGAAGAAGCGCTGCAAGTGCGGCCGGGGTGGCTGCCCTTCTACGGACAATTGCACGATCTCTATCTCGCGCTCGCAAAGCGGCAAGAAGCAGATAGTATAACCCAACGGCTCCGAGCCCTGCTTAATAGCGGCCCGAGAACAAGGAATTACTGGTCGGCTGATTACAATTTTAAAGGAGAAGTGTACGGCAATAAAGGCGATTTGGATAAAGCCATAAAAATGTACAAACGTGCCCTGGAAATCGACGACCAAAACAGCGGCACCTGGAGCAATTTTGGCGAAACCCTGAGCAAAACCGGACAGGACGGACGCGCCGAAGAAGCCTTTCTCCGCAGCATCGCACTCGATCCCGAATTGCCCCAACCTTACAACAACCTGGGCAACATCTACAGCAAGCGCCGGTATTGGGAGCAAGCCATCAACATGTACCGCAGCGCCCTGGAAAGAAGCGATTACAAAGTCCCCACGCTGAGCAACCTGGGCGACACCTACCTAGACATGGGCGAGTGGGAACGAGCCCGGCAGACATTTGAGCGAGCCCTGGCTCTGGCGCCGGGCAACGCCGTCTTGCACCACCACATGGGCCAGGTCGAACGCGGCGCCGGACAAGCGGCAAAAAGCCATAGCGGCGCTGCGCCGCGCCGTGCAGCTTGATCCGACCCACACCCGCGCCTATGTCGAGTTAGGCGAGGTGCTGACCGAGCAGAACCAGTTGGATGGGGCGGCGCACAGATTTGAGCAAGCGCTGGCCCTTGAACCGAGCTACAGCCGGGCGTGGTTTGGCCTGGCACAAAGCCGCGACCGGGCGGGGCAAGGAAAGGAAGCCCTAAAAGCTTATCGCGCTTTTTTGGAGCTGTGGCCTCACGCCGACGCGCGGCGCTCCCGGGCAAAGGCGCGGGTGCGGGAATTGGACCAATAATTCCACTATCTAATCAGCACGAACTCACGAATTTAATTCTGGTCGACCATCCACCGCTGATATAGATAAACCCACTGACCTGTCGGCAATTTGAGTAAACGAGGCATTAATCAAGCGAGTAAATTGAAATCTTGAACTAATCGGTGGCGCCGGAAACCTGCGCGCCCCCCTCGCGGTCGCGCGCCAGTATGCCCTCCGGGTCCAGCCACTGACTGACCACCAGCGAAACGCCGGCCAGTACCGCCCCGGCAAAAAAGATCACCTGGTAACCAAAGAAATACCAGGCAAAGCCCCCCGCCAGCGGCGCCACCACCGCCGCCACGTGGTTCATCGTCACGCCCATCGACAGCGTCGGTTTTAGGTCTTCGGCAAGGGCGATCTTGTGGATGTACGTGGTCAGGGCAATGTCGCCGAAGAACAGCAAATTGTCGGCGCAGTAGAGCACGTAAAGCGACGGCCGGTGCTGCACCACGGCGTAACCAGTAAATACGCACATCAGGCCGATGTAACTTATGGTGAGCATGCGGCGCTCGCCGTAGCGGTCCACCAAACGGCCCATCGTCGGCGCCGCCAGAGTCACCAGCACCTGGTTGATCAAAATCAGCACCATCGTCGTCTCCACCGGCATCATGTGCACCTTCACCAGGGCAAAAATGGCAAAGGTCAAAAACATCTGGCGCCGGCACCCCTGGAGAAAATTCATGGCGTAGTAGAGGCCGTAGCGCCGCTTGAGCACCAACCCCTTTTCGTCCACCGACGGCTTCTGACGCGTCACAAAAAGCACCGCAATGCCTCCCAGTATAATAGTCGCGCCCGCCAGCAAATACATGCCCTCGTAATCTAAAAAGCGCAGCACCAGCAGGCAGACGCCAATAGAGAGGATCGAGGCAAAGCTACTGACGCTGCCCAATTGGCCCAGCCACCGACCCTTGTCGCCCGCCGGCGAATAGCTCAAGGCCATGGCCTGCTGCAAGGGCATCCAACAGTGAAACCCAATGCTCCAGACCACCGAATACAAGATCAGCGCTTCCACCGAAACCATGTGGGCGTAGGCCATCACCCCGACGCCCATGACCATCAGCGAAAAACCGGCCACCCGCGAAGGCGCTATGCGGATCATCAGGGCAATAAAAAGGGCGTTGAGAAAACCCGGCACCTCGCGCAGGGCTTCCACCCAACCCAATTCGTGCGGCTCAATGCCCAGCCGCGTCACCACAAAATTGTTGAACAGCGAAAACTGCACGCCCAGAAAAGTTCCCACCGCAAACACCCCAACCGCCAGCAAGGTAAAATCTCTGTTCCACTCGGCCGTTGGATTATTAAATTGAAATCTCTTCACCTGCACTCCCTATCAACATAAACGAACTCCAGCGTTCTAACTTTGGCCCATCAAGCTATGTCTTTGCTGTGCCCCGGGCAAGGCGTGGGCAGTCCCGCAACACACAAAAGGGCATTCCATCATAGCACTGGACAAATAAGCGGATCTGCCGATAAGAAGTAATAAATAGTATTACGCCGTACTCCCGTGCCCCCCTTCATCCCAAAGCCCCCTGGAATGATTGAGCACATCGGCAGCGCCCCAGTCCCGTTCGCCAGTACCGAAAATATCGCCGACGACCCCTTTACCAGAGCGGCCGTAGCCAGCCTGGTCGAAACCACCCTGCACAACATCGCCCTCACCGGCGCCATTGGATTTGGCGAAATCGCCCTGGGCGGCGAGTTGATCTCTCAGATCGCGTTCCACAACGCCGACGCCCTAACCGCCCTCAACCGCATCGAAAATCACGACCCCTACACTGTCATCCACTCTCTAAACGTCTGCGCCCTCGCCCTCTGCATTGCCTACGTCGACGGCATCGACGAGAGCGCCGCCGAAAACCTGGCCACCGCCGCCCTGCTGCACGACATTAGGAAAAACCAGGGTGCCGCTGCACATCCTCAACAAACCCGGCCCCCTGACGCTGCGCGAGTTGGGCGTCGTGCGCCGCCACGCCGCCGACGGCGAGGCCATCTTGAGCGCGTTGCCGGGCGTCTCCGAAGAAGCGCTCCGCATCGCCGCCCAGCACCACGAACGCCTCGACGGCAGCGGCTACCCGAACGGCCCTCCAGGGCGTGCAATTCCATCGCCTGGCCCAGCTTTTGGCCGTGGTCGACGTCTACGACGGACTCACCTCGGTGCGGGCCTACCGAGTGGCCCTACCTCCCGACGCCGCCCTGACCCAAATCCACCACCAGCGCGGCGTCAAATTCTCTGCCGAAATGGTAGACCTCTGCGTCGGCTGCCTCAGCGCTCGTCCCGCCGCCCTGGAAATCGCCGTCTGACCTAGCGGTCGTAACCCCCCCAGACTTTCTCTAACGCCGCAAAAGCAATATCTTATCGATATTGCCAACTGTGACGTTATGAAAGACAAGAGCAAAGCCCAACTGGCCCGAGAACTGGATCATTTGCGCCAGCTCTACGCCCACCGCAACATAGACGAACCCCAACAGAAAGTCTCACCGGGCGGCGCCGAGACCATCCTGGTCATCGACGACGAAGACGGCGTGCGCCGCGCTGTCGGCTTGCTGCTGGAACAATTGGGTTATACGGTGTTAACCGGCAGCGACGGCCGCCAAGCTTTAGACCTTTTTAAAACCCACCGCGACGCCATTTTCCTCATTCTACTCGACCAGTCCATGCCCCACATATCGGGCCGCGAAGCTCTGCAAGCCATCCACGCCATCGACCCCAATATGACGGTCATCGTCTTCACTGGCCAATCCGTCAAGCGCGGCGATTTTCCCGGAATCCGCGACCTGATCAAAAAACCCATCCGCCTCCAAGGCCTGTCGCACAGGGTCCGCCAAGTGCTGGATAATTGAACCGCTTTATACCCATCTCCATCGCCGCAGCCACTGCGGCCCTTTTGCTGATACCTTCCTGTGTCTGGCGCCCCAAATCGAAACTCGTCGACGGCATAGCGGCCCCCCAATTCCAGCACCTGCTCACCGGCGGCGGTGGCACCCGCGCCCAACCGCCCGTCCCCAACCCCAGCGGCATCGCCGTCACCTACCTGGGCAGCGGCGGTTTTCTGCTGGAGCGCGGCGACGACGCCCTGCTCATCAGCCCCTTTTTTTCGCACCACTGGTACCTGCGCCTGGGCCTGTGGAAAATGGACACCGACGAACAATTGATCGGCCGTATCTTGCGGCCCAAAGCGCGCACCCTGTCAAAAGTAGAATCCGTATTGATCGGCCACGGTCACTACGACCACCTGCTCGACATACCCCATATAGTGCGCACCTTCTGCCCCGGCGCAACGGTGTTTGGCAACCAATCTGTCACCCACGTTCTACAGGCCCAAGAAGATATTAAAACGTCCATTCCCATGGACGACCTGGCCGAGCACCCGCCCGGCGACACCGGCATTTGGGTATACAACGCCAACGCCACCGTGCGCTTTATGGCCATCGCCTCGCACCACGCGCCCAATCTGCACGGCATAACCATCGCCAAGGGCACCGTAGAAAAACCCCTGCGCCGTGCGCCGCGCAAATCCGGCGGCATGAAGGAGGGCGAGACCTTGGCCTATATGATCGACTTCCTCAATCCCTTTTTTCCCGATGAAGTTGACTTTAGGATCTACTACCAGGACGCCGCCGAGCCGCCCATGCCTTTTCATACTTTGCGCCACAACACCATGGGTGGGGCGCGCCACATTGATCTGGCCATTCTCTGCGTCGCCTCGTTCAAAGAGGCGCCGGGAGACCACTACCCCGAAACCGCCAAGCAGGTCCTGCAACCCACCCACTTTCTGCTATCCCATTGGGAAAACTTCTTCCTGCCCTGGTCCTCCGCCGTGCCAGACCTGCGCGCCGTACCTTTCACCGACCCCCGAGAATTCACCCAGCGCCTGCAAAACGCCCGCCCACACGGCGCCACCTGGACCATGCCCACCCCGGGCAAAACGCTCACCTACTGACCTATGAACCTGCGCTTTGTCCCGCTCTTTTGTCTGGGAATTTTATCGCCGACCACCACATTGCACGGCGAAGCCAGCCTCTTCACCCTGGGTTACCACAGCAAAGCCCCCAACCTGCGCCCTCTCGACGACCTGCTCACTCGCCACAACAGACCCCGGCTCAACCCGACCTCCACATCCGGCGCCAGCGCCAGCGCCGAATGGCTGTGGGCTGTCCCCCCTCTGCGCTGGATCTGGCTCAACACCGCTTACACCTACTACGCCGCCCAAAACGGCGACGGCGCCCGCTTCCGCTCCCACGCCTTCGCCATACACCCCGATCTCTACGTGGATCTCTTCCCCATAGTTTTCCACCTGGGCGCCGGCGCCACCCTGGTCAACGCCCGCTTCCAAGACGCCACCCGCGCCCTCGCCCCGGGCAAAACAAAATGGCTCACCGGCCCCCACGCCCACATCGCCGCCGCCCTCCCCTTTAAATGGCGCCTCGGCCTCCACACCCAATTCAAATACCAGTCCACAGCAAAGTACAAAACCCCCCACGCCCACATCGCCCTGAGCGGTTGGTCCTGGCGCCTCGCCCTCGCCTTCATCCCCGACGAAGACACCTGGCTCCTCAACTGGTAACTATTTCAACGGGAATACCACAAACTTCAGAATTACCACACCCACGCAGTCAACCCCCCCCACACGTCCACTGGCGCGTCTGGGGGGGGATTTTGCCGTCGGCGTTTTGTGGGGGAGTGGTCGGGGGAAAGGGCGGCCGGGACTCACAGCCGCACATGAAGATTAAAAATTAAACCGTGCAACTTTTTGTTGCCATCCATCGTTCTTAAT
>CAXGRO010000212.1:0-8811 GCA_964012055.1 uncultured bacterium | reverse complement strand
CCTCTTGCTGCTCGCCAGCCTGCTGGGGGGGCAGTTGCGGGTGGAATCGCGCCCCGGCCACGGCGCTCGCCTGCAGGTGGAATTGCCCTTAAACGGCTGGGCCGAGAACGGCCGGGAAATAGCATGAGTGCGGTGAACATATTGGTGGCGGACGACCACCAGATTGTGCGCCAGGGCGTGCGCACTTTATTGGAAAGCGTAGAGGGCTTTAATATCGTCGGCGAGGCGGTCGACGGGTCGGACCTATTGCGCCAAGGCGAGCACTTGCAGCCCGACATTTTGATCCTCGATTTGATGGTGCCAGAATTGAACGGTTTGGAAGCGCTGGCGCGTCTGGAGGCGCTCTCGCCCCCCACGCGCGCGGTGATTTTTTCCATGCACTCCAGCAAACCCTATGTGAGCGAAGCCTTCCAGCGCGGCGCCTGGGGCTACGTTTCCAAGGGCACGTCCAACGACGAGCTGGTGCGGGCGGTGGCTGAGGTGGCGGCCGGCCGGCGCTATCTCAGCCCGCCGCTCAGCGCCGAAGACATCGAATTCGAAAAGAGGGCCGACGCGGAAGACCCCTACGAGTTGCTAACGCGGCGGGAGCGGGAAGTGTTAGGTCTGGTAGCGGCCGGCAAAACCAGCGCCGAAATCGCCGCACAACTCAGCATCAGCGCCCGCACGGTTGAAGTGCACCGCGCCAATCTCATGTGCAAACTCTCCCTGCGCAACCAGGCCGACGTGATCCGCTATACCTTTCAGCGCGGCCTATTGCCCCTGGACATCGAATGAATTTCTAGGGCGTCCAGTTGGGGGCGATTTGGGCGTATTGGCGCGCCTGCCCGGCGATGTCGACGCCCACCTCCTCGCTCCAGGCCTGCAACAATTTACCGTAGAGCGGCCCCGGTTTGCCGTCGCCCACCGGGCGAAAGTCGAAGCGGGTGATGGGCACCATGCAGATGGTGGTGCTGGTGAACCACGCCTCGTCGGCGCTGCGCACGTCGTAGGGTTCGATGTCGGCTTCGCGCACGGCTATGCCCAATTTGGCGGCCAGTCCCATGCAGGCGCCGCGCGAGACGCCGCGCAGGATGTCGTGCCCTTTGGGGGTAAAGATCTCGCCGTCGCGCGCCATAAAAAAATTGTTGCCGGTGCCCTCGGTGATAAAGCCGCGCTCGTCGGTGAGCAGGGCCATGCCGCCTTCCTCGAGGCGGGCGGCGTGCAGGTCGGCGATTTTGTAGTAGATGCGGCTGCGGTTCTTGGCCTTGGGGTCGATGTAGCGGGCGGGCACGGACTTTTGCGGGGTGATGACAAAGTGGGCGCCGCTGTCAAACTTTTCGGCCATGCCGCCGATGTGACGCACCAGCGGGATGACGTTGATGGTGACGATGGGGTGGGTGCTTTCTTTGACCAGGCTGTCGTAGAGCGGCAGGGCGCCGCGGGTGGCGTTGTGCATGATCTGGTAGTCGTAGCCTTCGAGGGCGGGCAGGTTGCGTTCGATGGTCTGGTGGGTGGCCTCTTCCATCTGGTCGATGGTGAGGCCGCAGTCGATTTCGGCGTAGTCGAGGGAGGCGTAGAGGCGTTCGAGATGGTGGCGCAGGCAGTAGGGTTTTTGCTTGAAGGAGCGGGTCATTTCAAAGACCATGTCGCCGAACATGAGGGCGCTGTCGAAGATGGAGATGCGGGCTTCTAGTTCGGGGACGAAATCGCCGTTGAAGTAGACTAGGCGTTGGGGCATGGTGTGGGTCCTTTTGGTTTGGGGTTGTTGCGGTGGGAGTATGGTAATAGGTTTTGGGGTGAGTTGCAAGAGGGTGGTTGGAGGGGGATGTGGTCGTTCTATTGTTATGTGGACGGTCGGTGAGGGAGTGGCCGGGGGAAAGGGGGCCGGGACTCACAGCCCACAGGGCTGTGGGGGGAGGCGACGGGGCAGGCCTCCGAGGGACTCACAAAGCACCGCCGGCAACCCCCCCTCCCCCTGGCACCACCAAGCCCACGTCAACCACTACCAGACTTAACACTCGTTACAAGAAGGATTACTCATAGTAATGAATACAAACCAAAATATGCGGAATCAACCGCCGGAACACGGCATTCGTTTGCCGGCAGAAGAGATGAGTGGGTTGATCGCGGCGCTGTTTGAAAAGGCCGGGACGTCGCGGGAAGATGCGGAATTGATGGGGGAGATTTTGACGGCGAATGATTTGGAGTGCGTTTTTAGTCACGGGACCAAGCAGGCGCCTGGTTACATTCGCGAAATGTTGGAAGGTAGGGTGAACCCGCGGCCCCGGGTTGAGGTGGTGAGCGAGTCACCCGGGGCGCTGGTGCTAGACGGCGACGGGGGGATGGGGTACTTCCCCTGTTACCGCGGCATGGAGCAGGCCATTGAGAAGGCGAAGACCTGTGGGGTGGCGGCGGTGACGACACGCAATCACTTTCACTTTGGGGCGGCGCGCAATTATCCGCGGCAGGCGCTGGCGCACGATTGCATTGGCATGGCGGTGTCGTCGCACCGGGGGTACGCCGCTGACGACGCCATGATTTTCTCGCACGCGGGCAATTCGCCCATCAGCGTGGCGGTTCCGGCTGGCGAGCAGCCGCCGCTGGTGATGGACATGAGTTGTCGCATTGCGCCGGAGTTTGACGAGGAACTCTTTGCGCAGATGCCGGCGACATTTATAAAAAGTATGGCGCTGTCGGCGGTGGTGCGCATGTTGGGCGGGGTGTTTCCCGGAATTTACAAAGAGGAGTTTATACCGCCGCGCTCGCCCTGGACATCAAATCAAGGGGCTTTTTTGCTGGTGGTGGACGCGGGGCATTTTATGCCGCTGGACGAGTTTAAAGAAGAGATGGATCGCTTTATGGGCGAGGCACGGGGGATGCGGCCGCTACCCGGCATGGAGCGGGCCGAATTGGCCGGCGGCATGGAGTGGCAATGGGCCCAAGACAATAGACGGCTGGGCATCCCGGTGGACGACGGGCACTGGGATGACTTGCAGAAAATGGCCGACGAGCTGGGTGTGGAGACGCCGTTTGCCAAGTATGAGGCGTCGCGGTTTTGATCAGTTCTTGTAAATGCCGCCGTTGATGTCGAGGGTGGAGCCGGTCATATAGGAGGCCATGGGCGAGGCCAAAAAGAGCACGCCGTAGGCAATTTCTTCGGGCTCGCCGAGGCGGCCCAGGGGGATCATGCCCTCTAGCTTTTGGCGCTGCTCGGCGGTGATGAGGTTGGGATCGGCGTCGATTTGGCCGGGGGTGATGGCGTTAACGGTGACGTGGGGCGCCAGGTCGCGGGCCAGGGTTTTGGTGAGGCCCAGCATGCCGGCCTTGGAGGCGGTGTAGTGGACGCCGCCGGAAACGCCGCCGGTTTGGGCGCTGACCGAGGAGATGTTGATGATGTGGCCGTGCTGCTGGCGCGTCATGTGGGGGGCGACGGCGCGGCTGCACAGGTAGGCACCGGTGAGGTTGGCGCCCAAAACGCGGTCCCAGTCGGCCGGGTCGATTTGGGTGACCGGGGCAAAGCTGATGAGCCCGGCGTTGTTGACCAGGATGTCGATGCGCCCAAAGGTGTCGACGGTTTGTTGCACGGCGGCGTCTACCTGGGCCTGGTCGGCGACGTCGGCGGGCAGGGCGATGGCGGCGGGGTCGGCGTCCGGGTTGATTTGTTGTAGTTCGGCGGCGGCGGTTTGCAGGGTATCGGCGGTGCGCGCCATGAGGGCGAGGCGGGCGCCGGCCTGGGCCAGGGTGGTGGCGATGGCTTTGCCGATGCCGCGGTTGGCGCCGGTGACGAGGGCGACTTGGCCGGAGAGGTCGAGTAGGGGCGTGAGTGGGGGCACGGAGTTCTCCTTTGTTATGTAATTATTGGGGTGGCGTTGGTACTGGTAGTGGACGGTCGGAGAGGGGGTGATCCCGACGCTCATTCTCGCCGGCCATCCCTGGCCGGCTCCGGGGGTAATGAATCCGCTCTGGGACCACCCCCTCCCCAACCTCCGATAGACGTAGTACTTGACGCAAGACCTGTAACGACAACGCAGTTAATAAACCATATGTCCCATGGAACCACCAAGCCTCCCGCCCGCAACACTAGAACGAATAAAATTCATGCCTCAACCCATATCAATTTCCAACCAAAACCTCCCAACTCACACCTGATCACGCCTTTTGTACAGGAGATATCTCCGCCGTTTAATGCGTCATGCGCCACGGCATCTTCTGGCAGATCTAATTCTTGCAGATTGAGTCTCAACCTGGCGTTTACCTGCTTGCGCTGCACGTTGGCCGCGGCGATGAGAACGCCGTTTTGCGGGTGGTGGTAGAGACTGGCATACACCCCTCTGGGCCCGAACTTAATTTGTGAGGAATTGTTCCAGTAGGGGTGCCATTGGGCGGCTTTGCGATCGAAGGTGTCTACGACATTCCACAGGGTCGACATCAGGTCCAGGTGGTCGAGGTAGTTCGGTTTAACCGGGACGTCGTGGAGCAGGGCGATGCCGCAAACTTCCTCGTAGGTGTAGGCTTCGCCGGCCAGCAGGAATTCGGTGGCCACGCCCCACTGGCGGCCCAGGAATTCGGTGCGAAAACTGTCGAGGGGCAAAAGTTCGTTGACGTCGGTGCCGGCGCCGACGCCCTGAAATTGCTCGCCGTCCCAGGCGGTGGTGGCCCATTGCAGAGTGGGCATGGTCATGATGCTGGAGTTGTGGACAAAAACCTGGCCTCCGGGGCGGCGGTGGCGCACCGCGTGATAGATGCGGCGCATGGCGGCGCGCACCGCGAAGATGGGGTAGGAGGGGGCGATGGCGCCGCTGGGGCGCAACACGCCGCAGCTGTGTTCGGTGTTGCAGCAGGGCCAGACGTATTCGGTGCCGTCCAGGTAGACG
Organism: uncultured bacterium; assembly: GCA_964012055.1. Lineage (GTDB taxonomy): Bacteria > Latescibacterota > UBA2968 > UBA8231 > UBA8231 > CAXGRO01. Next base: position 3,958 of record CAXGRO010000212.1, on the reverse strand, counting down.
CCGTCGGCGTCGAATTCCTGCAAGACCTGGGCCATGCCGTCGGCCAGGACGTCTTGCCAGGGGCTGTTGAGGCAGACGCGCCAGGCGGCTTGCAGCGGCTGGGGGGCGTAGTTGAAGATGCCGTAGCCGCTTTTGGGAATGACCAGTGAGTCTTTGCCTAGGTCGGGCCATTCGGGGGTCAGGTCGGAGATGAGGAAACCGAAGTAGAGGAGTACGTCGAGGCCGCGCTGGTGGCAATCGCGCACGATTTTTTTGAGGGCGCGTTTGTGTGGGGTAGACACGTAGGCTTCGGCGTCGGCCCACATTTCGAAGATGGTTATCGAGCGCACGCCGCGCGCCACCAACTGGTCGAGGAAAGCGGGGTCTGCGGCCAGGCGAGGTTGAAAGCCTTCGCTGTGCTGGGCGATGCAGAACATGCGGTAGTCCCAGGCGTCTTGCTCCACGGGTTTGACGGGGGTGGCCTGGAAGCCAAAGCTGTAGGACAGCACCTGGTGCTGGCTGGGGCTGCGGCGCACGGCGCCGACGGCGGTGGCGGTATTTTCCTTGATATTGGCGGGTTCGAGTTTTATGGGGGTGGATACGAGGTTGAGGCGCAGCACGACTTGGTCGCCCGTCTTTTTGATCTCGATGCATTTCTTGCCGGAGGCGGTGACCCAGCTGGCGTCGTCGTTGCTGAACCACGAAAAGCCGACTTCTTCGTTGCCCAGCCAGACGTAGTATTTGAAGTCGAGGGTGAGGTTGCGGCGCAGGACGCCGGCGTTTTTGGCCAGAATGCTGTCGCGCTCGCCGGGTTGAAAATAGAAGTATTTGGCTAGGGCGCGCGGCAGGGCGATGTCTACGGTGAGGGCGCCGAGGCGCAGCGGGCGGGTGGCGTCGACCTGCCAGTCGATGCGCGCCATGCCGTCGAAGTCTACTTCGGTGCGGGCTTTGAGGCGCAGGCCCTGGTCGGCAGTGGAACGGCTGAGGAAGGCGGTCTGGTCGGGAAAGGTCGACAGGCCTGAGAGGGTTCCTTTTTTCCAGGTGGCGGTTTGGCCGTCGATGCGGGCGGTTAATTGTATGGGGGCGGCGAGCAGGTCGGTGTCGCGCGAGCGCACGCTGCGCAGGAAGGTGTTGGCGTCAAAGGTGTGCTGGCGGCCCCAGCAGGAGACGTTCAGTTGGCCTTTGCGGCGTTTGGTTTGCAGGGCGGACCAGGGGGCGGGGACGTCGAGGGTGACGCCGGTCCAGAGTAGCAGTTGGGCGCTGGCGGGGGAGGGGGTGTCGAGGTGGACGTGGGCGCTGTAGCAGTGGCCGTGGCGGTCGGTGATGTCGGCGGCAATGACACAGGTGCCGTAGGGGGCCTGACGTGCCGGGAATGTGATCGTGGGAAAAGGGGCCAGAGCGGTAGGGGGGATGGTGTGGTGGAATTTTATTTTGTGGTCGCGGGTACTGATGAGGTAGAGGTCGATGGCGGCGCCGATGAGGGCGTGGGGTTCGCCGACGGGGTGGGGGGTGACGAGGATTTGGTCGCCCTGGTATTGGACGTTGATCTTGAGGGGGAGTTGGCGTGGGGCGCGAGGTGTTTTTTTTGTCATGGTGTGGGGTTAAGGTGTTTTTTGGGCGTTTGGGTAGGCGTGTTGTTGGGGGCCGCCCCTCTGCCGTTTTGTGAGTCCCAAGGGCGGCCTGCTCGGCCCCACAAAGCGGCGCCGGGGCAGCCCCCAACAACACTTAAACCCGGTGCTTTATTGTAATGTTGGCGATGGGGTCGCGAGATAGATGGGCTTTGGGGGTAGTGGGTCATTTGGGGTGTTTAATTATGAAGAGGTGAGCCACTCTGGGGTGAAGCGGGCCAAGGTTAGTGCAGCGTGATTGTCGGCTTCGTAGAGGCAGAGAATGTGGTCGGCGGCGACGGCCAGGTCGGAGTAGGCGGCGGGGCCCGGATGGAGGATTTTGGCAGTGGGCCAGGTGTGGCCTTCGTCGGCACTGAGGCGGACGGTGAGTTGGGTGCGCTGTTCGGGGTCGCTGGGATGGGACAGGAGAATGCGCTGGTCGTCGAGGCGGACTAAGCCGGCCTGGCAAGAGGGTTCGGGCAGCTCGGGGTGGTATTCGACGGGGGACCAGGATTGGCCGCCGTCGGTGCTGCGGGCGGAGGAGCGACACTTTTTGTCTTGGCGGCTGCGCATGTTCATGTAGACGGTGCCGTCCGGGCACTCTAGAGCTTCGCATTCGTCCGAGGCGTCCTGGGTCATTTCGGTGCCACTTTGCCAGGATTGGCCGCCGTCGTCGCTGTAGAGGGCGAAGGAGGTTTGGATTTGACCCCAGGTGGCCGGGCGCCAGGTGGCCGGACCGGGGCTGGCGTCGGACCAGCAGGGGATGAGCAGGCGGCCGCTTTGCAGCTGGATACCGTGGCCCGGACCGGTGCCCAGGTAACTCCAGGAGGGGGCTTTGACGCTGGCGGTGATTTCTTGGGGGGGCGACCAGGTGGCGCCGTCGTCGTCGCTGCGAGTGACAAAGGCCTGCTGGTTGTCTTTGCAAAAGGGCAGCACGATGGCGCCGCTGTGGCGGTCGACTACGGGGCAGGGGTTGCCGCAGGTACGATCGCCGTCGCTCACTACTAGTTGGCGCGCTTGCCAGGTTTGGCCGCCGTCCACACTGCGGCGCAGGACGATGTCGATTTCGTCGTCGTCGTGGCCGTTGTGGCGGCGCGCTTCGCAAAAGGCCAGCACAGTACCTTGAGTGGAGACGACTAAGGCGGGAATGCGGTAGCGGAAATAGCCGTCGGTGTTGGAGGTGAAGAGGGCGGTGTAGTTCACGCTTTTTCTCCCATGATCTGGGCCAGGATGTCGAAATCTAATTTGGCGCTCCAGGCGTTGAGCATTTCACGGAAGAGCGGGCCGGGGCGGCCGCTGCCGATGGGCTGGTTGTTGATGCGGGTGACCGGGGCCATGCAATAGGGAGTGGTGGTGAGCCAGGCTTCGTCGGCGTTGACCACGTCGTAGGGTTGCAGGTCTTTTTCCACCCAGTTCCAGCCCATTTCGGCGGCCAGTTCGCGCACCGTGACCAGGCTGACGCCTTCAAGGATGTTGCGGCTGGTGGGGCTGTAGACGGTGCGGCCGTTGAGCAAAACAAAGTTGGCGCCGGAGCACTCGGTGAGGTTGCCGTCGAGGTCGAGCAGCAGGGTGGTGGCCTTGGGGTCGACGGCGTGGCTCTGCTGGTCGGCAATCCACCAGTGCAGGCGCGAGCGGTTTTTCATTTTGGGGTCGATGCACTGGGGCGGGATGTGGCGGATGGCCGGGGTGATGACGTGGGCGCCGTCGGTGAAGAAGTGGCGCCACTCGCCAAAGGGCAGGGGGAAGGTGTGGATGCAGAGGGTGGAGTTGCGGCGGGCGCTGGCGCCGGCGCTGCCGGCGTAGAGCTGGTTTTCGCCGGGGGTGGTGAAGTGCACCACGCCCTGGTCCTGGTCGGGGTCGAGCAGGGGGGTGTTGCGGGCGATGAGTTCTTCGGTTTTGGCGACCATTTCGGCGGCGTCAAAGAGCGGGGCGATGCCGGCGTATTTCATTGAGCGGTAGAGGCGGTCGACGTGGTCTTCTAGGCGAAAGGATTTGTGGGCGAAGGTGCGGGTCATTTCGGTGAGGGTGGCGCCCAAGACTACGCCCAGGTCGAATATATTTATGTGGGCCTGGGAGGCGGGGAGGAATTGGTCGTTGAGGAAGACGGTGGGTTCGGAGGCGGACATGGGAGGGCTCCTTTGAGGATGTGGGTGGGGCGGTTATATTTTGGGTTTTGTGGGGCAGTGACGGTAAGATAGGACGATTGGGTGGGGTGGGGCAAGTTTTGGGTACTGGGGTGGTTTGCTTGGTGGCTCAGTCGGGTGGCGGCCTTGCCTATGGTGCTTTGTGAGGCCCTCGGGGGCCTGCCCTGACCAATGCCCCCACAGCCGCTGTGCGGCTGTGAGTCCCGGCCCCCTTTCCCCCGGCCCAGC
>CAXGRO010000211.1:0-8818 GCA_964012055.1 uncultured bacterium | reverse complement strand
TCGATCGAATTATTTCCATCTTCGAGTTGGACCCTAACTTGATAAAAAAACAACCTGAGTATCATACCCTGTAGAGATCTTGGAAAAATTGCGGCCTGAAAAATGGCCGAACCATTGATCTAGCCCAACTCGATAATAAACAGCTACATCGATTGATCGGGAAAAACGAATACAATGTGATCAAGTGTGGCAAAACCTAAAGTGTTCGTCAAAAGAGTAGCAGTCACTGACCTCGAATACGCCAATATGTTCTCAACGGCCAACATATACCGCTTGCCCACCTACTATAACTACGGCGTGGGATCGTATGGTTTTGGGGTTTTTCGCGAAATCGTCGCCCACATCAAAACCACCAATTGGGTGTTGGACGGCTCAATTGAATATTTCCCGCTGCTCTATCATTGGCGCATTGTTCCACGCGCCCGTTCCAACAACCCAATCGACGAGGACAGACACAAAGAGCACATCCGCTATTGGAACAGCAGCAAGAGGATCGACCAGTTTATAAGGGACTGGGCCGCCGCTCAGTACGAGGCAATCCTGTTTTTGGAGCACATCCCACATACTAAAAACGAAAGGGCATTTTTCAAAAAGAATACGTACTACGAAAAGGTCTTGGGTTTTGAGGAGGCGGAATGGGGAGGCACCTTCACCGCCGTCGCCCGCGACGGCTGGGGAATTTACCTCTGCCAAGGCGGGCAGGGTCAGCCCAGGACATGGGTGTGGGTAGGGGCGTACGACGTCGACGCGCTCTACGAAGAATTTGTAGCGAAGGGAGCAAAAATCGCGCTGCCGCCGACCAACTACCCACACGCTTTAGAAATGAGAATCGAAGAGCCCGACGGCCACGTTCTGCGCTTCGGGTCGGGCCCCAGAGAATACGAACCCTTTGAGCAGATGCAATGAATGTAACCGATTGCCCCCTGGAAGAAGCCGAATCCATTGGCCAACTCCGCAGTACCGATCCGGCGGACGTCGTCACCTGTAACGCACGCTACGCCGAGGACGGCTATTTGCTCTTTCGCAAAGTCCTCGACGAGGGCGACGTTCTGCGGGTGAAGCAGGATATTATGCAAGTTCTGCAGCGGCAAAATTTGCTAAAACCAAACGAGGGCGAGCCCCTCTGGACGGGCGCCGGCTATGAACGAGTGGACGACGGACCTCTGTACGCCCTGGACTCCTATGCCGACTTGTTCGACACGGCGCCCATGCGTCAACTACTCGAGCAGGCGTTTGGAGAACCCGCCTTTGTAGCGCGTTGCATTACCATCCGCTTTGCAATACCCCGCGATGCAATACACGTATCGGCCGCGCACCAGGACGGTTTTTACGTCCCGGGCATCGCCCAGCTGCGCACCCTCTGGGTACCCCTGATGGCCATAGACCGCCGCGCCGCACCGCTGGCCGTGGCCGCGGGGTCACACACAACGGGCGCCCGCCAACACATCGAGCAAGCAGACCTCGAATCGTACATTCTCAAAGGGCGCAAGCAGTCGGGTATCAACTGGCAGGGCACAGAGCTGAATTGGCAAACGACAGATTTTGCACCCGGAGACGTGTTGATGTTTCACCGCCACACCATCCACCGCGCCCTGCCCAACAGTTCCAGCCGCATCCGCCTGTCGCTGGACACCCGTTGCCACCCCGAATCCATTCCGGCGACTTTTCAAAATCAGCGGACCATTCTCGAACTGCGGCAATACCGGCAGCGGGCGCTCGACACGGCTACCCAATTGGGAGTTGGCCAGGCGCTTTTCGAGCGCGTGATCCTGGAGATGATGGAGCGCGGCATTGCCGCTGAGAAAGGCCCCATGCAGCAGCTCGTAGATGAACTCACCAAAATGTCATGAGCGGTCGCGCGGTGTTAATGATTCTATGAGAGGCGATCTAAGTGAACATTGCGGAGAAATTTCATGATACACTACCCATACTACCTTTTGCGGAGGCACCCATGAGAGTACGGCACGCAGACGTCGAAGCGAGCGATTTCGAATCGCCCAAGGGTCACTTCGGTGTCACTTACCGCGATCACGTCAGTTGCGAGGATACCGGCTGCCCCTTCGATCTGGGACACGTGACCCTAAAGCCGGGCAAGAAAAACTTCCCCTTCCACACCCACGGGTCTCTGTGGGAGCTCTACTACGCCCTCTCGGGCACGGCCACCATGCGCACCGACGAAGAAACCGTCGACTTGCAGGCCGGCGACAGCTACCTCTGCCGCCCCGGCCTGGCCCACCAGATCATCAACAACTCCGACGCCGACTTCGTCTACCTGGTCATTTCCAACGACCCGCCCCACGACGCCTGCTACTACCCCGACAGCGGCAAAATGGCCCCGGGCTGGAAAAAGCTGTGGGGGCCCATGCCCGAAGGCTGGCGATTCTGGCAGCCGCTCGAAGGGGTGGAATACTTTACGGGAGAGGAGTGATAGGGTTTATATTTCAGTAACCTCTGTACATTAGGCCATCACAGGAATCAAGCAAGGACGAGCTGGCGCAAGCCAAAGAAAGCAATGGACAGAGTTGATCTATGTTTAACGACGTCGCTTGGACCAAGTCGAATTGCCAGCGGCTCCAATAAGGATAACAGATGAAAGCATACGTAGTCCGCAGCCCGGGGGCACCGGACGTATTAGAATACACTGAAATACCCGAACCCACAGCGGAAAATGGGCGGGTGAAGATCGCCATACAGGCGTTTGGCTTAAACCGCGCCGAAATGTTCACCCGGCAGGGGCACTCGCCCTCGGTCCAATTCCCCAGGGTCATAGGAATCGAGTGCGTTGGGCTGGCGGTCGAAGCACCGGGTACCAATTTGCAGGCCGGCCAAAAGGTGGTCGCCATCATGGGCGGCATGGGGCGCGATTTCGACGGCTCGTACGCCGAATTTACCTCCGTCCCGGCCGCCTCCGTGTTCCCGGTGGAGACCGACCTGGAGTGGTTTGTTCTTGGCGCGCTGCCCGAGATATTTCAAACGACCTGGGGTTCGCTAAAGGACGGCCTCGACGTCCAAGCCGGACAAACATTGTTAATTAGGGGCGGCACCTCGTCCATCGGCATGATGGCCACGCGCCTGGCCAAGTCGCACGGCCTGCACGTCTGCGCCACCACGCGCAATCCGGCCAAAGAACAAGCTTTGCGCGATAACGGCGTCGACGAAGTATTCATCGATGACGGCCACATCGCAGCAACCGTGCGCCGGCAATTTCCGCAAGGCGTCGACTGCGTGCTCGAACTGGTGGGCACAACTACGCTCAAAGATTCTCTGCACACCTGCCGCGCCAAAGGGGTGGTGTGCATGACCGGCATTCTGGGCAACAGCTGGGAGTTTGAACGTTTTGCGCCGATGGACGAAATACCGCACGCGGTGCGCCTCACGGTCTACTCCGGGGGGGCCGAAGATTTGGACATAGAGGCGTTGCAGCAATTTTTGGGGGAACTTGAGAGGGGAGAAGCAGAAGTGAACATCGACCGCGTCTTTGCATTTGACGAGCTCGTAGAAGCGCACGAATACATGGAGTCGAATCGGGCCAAGGGCAAGCTGGTGGTCCGCCAATGACTTCATCAATTGCGCCGGCCAAATCCGCATACAACCTCAGCTTGCCAACCGGCGGCCGGACATCGCTGTCGTAAACAGATATGCAACTATTCTCACCGTATCACTTCTTCTGGCTTGGTCTGACCGCGGTTTTTGTCATCGCTTGTATCAACATGAAGCGTTTACCCCTGGACTCGCGCTGGCATCTCGTCTTGCGAGTGGCCCTCTTTGCCCTGCTGGTGATAAACGAAGTTAGCTGGTTCACCTACAAATATATTGTGGCACAGGTGCCGTTTGTTAAAAATCTACCTCTTCACCTCTGCGATCTAGCGTTCTTAACCATGTTATTTACATTGGCAACAGATAGAAAGCTATTTGCCGAGCTGGCGTATTATATGGGGGTTGTGGGCGCTCTGCTCGCCGTCTGTTTTCCTTCTATATCAGAGACAGGAGACATCCGGCTCATTGCCGAAATTCGCTATTTTCTCACCCATATTCTGCTGGTTGGGGGCGGGTTCTATTTCACCTTTGGTCGCCAGTACCGCCCCAAAATCGGCGCAGTGCTGCGGAGTTATCTGTTTATTCACCTCTACGCCCTGCTGGTGACTCCCTTCAATCTGAGCCTGGGAACAAACTACTTCTACACCCTTTCGGCGCCAAAACAGTTGGGCTGGATTCACCAATACCCCCACTGGCTTTTTCTGGTGGTAGTATCGCTGGTTTTTCTCTCTGTGTTCTCTCTTTTGCATCTCCCTTTTATGTGGCGGCGCCGGCAGCCTGCTAGCTCTTGAATATTATGTTAGACGGAAATCGGTAGATTAAAAATAAACGTCAAAATCGCCAGAAATACAGAATAGAACTCATGCAAGCCATCTTCTTCGACCTCTTTGAAACCCTCATCACCGAAAAGACGCGGCCCGACTTCGCCACCCGGCCGCCGTTTCACCAACGCCTGCGATGTACTCTTGAACAGGTCAGCAGCTGGTGGAAAGAAAACGAAGAGGCGACTATGATCGGCCAATTTCGGGACGACGGATCTCGCCTGTACCAGCTCTGCCGCGAGGTCGATTCGCCCTTGACGGATGCAGAGATCCACGCGGTGGCGCAAGAGCAGGAGGCGTGGAAGCAAAAAGTTCTGAGCTCCGTCGATGCTCGTCTAATTCAAACGGTAGAAACGCTGCGCCAAGCCGGACTCCTCGTAGGAATCATCAGCAACGCCATGTCGTCCGAGACCCGGGCGTGGTCCCAATGCCCGCTGCGCGACGTGGTAGACGACGCGGTGTTTTCGTGCGAAGTCGGCGCCATGAAACCCCGCGCCGACATCTACACCCTGGCCCTCGACCGGCTCGGCGTCGATCCCTCTAAAGCGCTCTTTGTTGGCGACGGCGGCTACGACGAACTGCTCGGTGCGGCGGCGGTGGGCATGACGCCGGTGCAAGCGGCGTGGTATCTCTGCAGAGAACTCGATTGGCCGGATGGGGTACCGCACCGCCGGATCGATTCGATAGATGATCTGGAAAATGTAGTGTGGCCGATCATAAGTCCACAAGAGTTCTCGAGTCGATCAAGGCATGCCACACCAACTCGATACCGACCGCTTAACCCTGCGCCCCTTCACCATGGCGGACGTGGACGATGCATATGCCGTGCTGGAAGCTATCCCGACGTGTGGAAATACGATCCCGGTTTTCAACAATTCGGCCCGACATAAATGAAGCGAATAGCAAAAAACAGGTGCTCATCTTGCCAAGAGCGGCTCAATCCGAGCCAGTTCTTCCCGATGTTTCTGCTCGGATTCCCACAAATCTCGAGCGCGTTGCGCTTTCATCCAAAACTCGGGGGAATTGCTAAACAACCGCGATAACTTTAAAGCCATAAGCAGCGAAATCGCACGGCGTTCTCGCAGGATCTCATTTACGGTTTGACGGGAAGTGCCCAAAGTCGAGGCTAAAGTAGCAACCGTCAGCCCGTAGTCGGGAAGAAAATCTTCGCGCAGCATTTCTCCCGGGTGAGTAGGAGCAATGGTTCTTCTTTGTGCATTGGCTACGGCCATGATTAAATATTCTTAATGATAATCTACGATTTACACATCGTAGGCATCGCCTTCGACAAATCGAAAGCAGATGCGCCATCGATCGTTGATCGATATAGAGTATTGCCCTTTTCTATCTCCCTTTAAGGAATGGAGACGATTGCTCGGTGGCGTTTTTAAATCACTCGCTTTATCGGCCAAATCAATATATTCTAATCGCCGTACTGCTCTTCGCAGCAGATCAGCGGGCAATCGCTTTGACTGCCCCGTGACATAGAGCTGTTGAGTCCGTCTATCGGCGAATGTTTTAATCATAATGTATAGTAACGCGTCACGTGACAATTATCAATGGACCTATTTTACGATTCAGCGAAAGCGCCAAAAATGGGAATCTGAGCAAAATGACGGCACACTTTAACGGAAGTTTTACCCAGCAGGAAGCCGTGCCAGAAGCCGGCATAGAACGCGCCGTCGAAATCATGCGCTCGGGCCGCCTGCACCGCTACAACGTGGCCGAGGATGAGGTGCCCGAAACCGTGCTACTGGAACGCGAATTTGCCGCCTACATGGGCGCGCCCTACTGCCTAGCCTGCGCTTCGGGGGGCTATGCCCTGCAAATTGCGCTGCGCGCCTTTGACCTGCGCCCAAACGAGCAGGTGCTGACCAACGCGTTCACCCTCTCCCCGGTGCCCGGCGCCATTGCCGCCGTGGGCGCCCGGCCGCTATTGGTGGAAACCACCGAGTCGCTGGTCATCGACCTGGACGACCTGGCGCAAAAATGCGCCGCGTCGCAGGCCCGCCTGCTGTTGCTTTCGCACATGCGCGGGCACATCGTCGACATGGATGCGCTGCTCGACGTCGCTAACACCAATGCCGTTACCGTAATAGAAGACTGCGCCCACACCATGGGGGCGCGCTGGGGCCAGGTCAAAAGCGGGTCACACGGCACGGTCGCCTGTTTCAGCACCCAGACCTACAAGCACATCAACTCGGGCGAAGGCGGCTTGATCACTACTACAGACGCCGAATTAATGGCCCGCATGACTCTGCTGTCGGGCTCCTACATGCTCTACGAGCGCCACCACAATGTGCCCGGTCCCGAGATATTTGCCGGGGTGCGCCTGCACGTGCCCAATTGCTCGGGCCGCATGGACAATCTGCGCGCCGCCGTGCTCAGACCACAACTGCAAACACTCGACGACCGGGTTGAACAGTGGAACGCCCGCTACCAGGCCGTTGCCGGGCAGCTCAATGGTCAAAACGGGCTGCGCTTGCCACAGCGGCCGCCGGAGGAATACTTTGTCGGCAGTTCCATTCAATTTCTCGTCGACGACCTGAGTCCCGAACAACTCCGCTCGTTCATCGCGCGCTGTCTAGAACGCGGCGTCGAACTCAAGTGGTTTGGCGAGAGCGAGCCGGTAGCTTACACCAGCCGCCACGACAGCTGGCAGTATATCGAAGAGCAGACACTGCCCAACACCGATAGGGTATTGGCGCGATTGTGCGATATGCGTTTACCGTTGACCTTCAGCCTGGAAGACTGTGCGCTCATCGGCTCCATCATCGCCGCCTGCCTGGCCGCAGAGAGAGCGGCCGCCAAGAGAGGATAAAACCATTGAGCATCCACTACCTTAAACGCGCCCGAAAAATGCCGTCCAACGCTGCCGACGCTATCCAGCAGCAGGTGCAATCCATGCTGGACGAAATGGCCGCAGGCGGCGACCAGGCGGCGCTAAAATACGCCCGCGAGTTGGACGAGTGGGACGGCCCGGTGGAAGTGCCGCGCCCGACCATCCAGGCGGCCGCCGACACCTTGCCCGACCAATTGCGCCGCGACATCCACCTGGCGCACGACAATGTGCAGCGCTTTGCCAAAGCCCAGCGCCAGACGCTGCAAGACGTGCAAATAGAAGTGATGCCAGGGCTGGTCGCCGGCCAAAAACAAATACCCGTGCACGTGGCGGGCTGCTACGTACCGGGCGGGCGCTACAGCCACATCGCCTCGGCCATCATGACCGTTACCACGGCAAAGGCGGCGGGGGTGCAGCATATCACTGTCTGCTCGCCGCCCACACCCGACGTCGGCATACCCCCGGCCATGCTCTACACGCTCGACCTGTGCGGGGCCGACACCATACTCAATCTGGGCGGCGTGCAGGGCGTGGCGGCCCTGGTCTTTGGTTTGTTCGGCGCGCCGCCGGCCGACATTGTAGTAGGGCCGGGCAATCCATTTGTCGCACAGGCCAAACGCCTGCTCTTTGGGCGTGTGGGCATCGACCTCTTTGCCGGCTCCACCGAAGTACTTATCATTGCCGACGCCACTGCCGACCCAGAAATTGTCGCCCACGATTTGATCGGCCAGGCCGAACACGGCGCCGATTCGCCGCTGTGGCTCATCGCCCTCGACCGCCCCCTCGCCGAGCGGGTGATGGCCCTGGCCCCAGAACTGGCCGCAGACCTGCCCGGGGTAAACGGCGACAGCGCCCGCGCCGCCTGGCAAGACGGCGCCGAAGTGGCGGTCGTCGACAGCCGCGAAGAGGCGGTGGAATTGGCCGATCAATACGCCGCAGAACACGTGCACGTGCAATGCGCCGATTTGGATTGGTGGCTGAAAGAACTGCGCAATTACGGGTCGCTGTTCCTGGGCGAGGAAACCACCGTCGCTTTTGGCGATAAGCTGAGCGGCCCCAATCACGTCTTGCCCACCGGCGGGGCGGCCAGATACACCGGGGGTCTCTCGGTGGGCAAATTCCTAAAAACCGTGACCTGGCAGCGCATGACCCGCGAGGCCAACCGCCAGATCGCTCCGGCCTGTGCCCGCATCTCCCGCCTGGAAGGCATGGAGGGGCACGCGCGCAGCGCCGCCGTGCGGCTCGACAAGTGGTTGCCGCACGAAGACTTCAATCTCGCGGCCGACTAAAAGAAAAAAAAGCAAACATGGAAAGTCACACGTCTTCTAACGCCGGATCGGCGCCAACCAGCGTCGACCTGCCAAATGGCGTCGGCGTAAGCGTAGAACACACCACCGCCGTCTGCATCAACCCGCAGCGCGACCTGCACGGCCCCTCTGTGGTGCGCGCCGCTAACGGCAATTTGCTGCTCAGCCACCAGGATTCCGACCAACACCGCGGCGGCGACGGCTACGTGCACCAGTGGCGCAGCACCGACAACGGATTCTCCTGGCGCGACGAAGGGCCGGCCGCCGACTGGCGCAGCCGCAACATCGACGCCCTCTTTGGCGAATACGCC
>CAXGRO010000210.1:0-8840 GCA_964012055.1 uncultured bacterium | reverse complement strand
GGTGTACTGGCGCTACCCCTGGGCGACACGCTACGACGTCAACGCCGCCACGCCCGTGTTCATCCCGCCCGATAAAATCTTCGTCTCCTCCGGGTACGACAAAGGCGCCGCCCTGGTACAACTCAAAAACTCAGGCGACGGCATTGAGGCAGAAGAGATATGGATGAACCGCGTGATGAAAAATCACATGAGTACTTCCATACTGCACCAGGGACACCTCTACGGCTTTGACAACGCCATTCTCAAATGCATCGACCCCCAAACCGGCACCGAAAAATGGAAGGCACGCGGTTACGGCAAGGGCAGTCTCATCGTCGCCGACGGCCACCTCATCATCCTCGGCGACAAGGGCAATTTGGGGCTCGTCGAAGCCTCTCCTGCCGGCTACCGCGAAAAGGCCATGCTGCAGGTCTTACAAGGCACCTGCTGGACCGTACCGTCGCTGTCCGACGGCCGCCTCTACCTGCGCAGCGAAAGCGAAATCGTCTGTCTGAACTTGAAGGACAAAAGTTAAATCACACTATGATACATCACCTCCGACACCTCGCCGGCGCCCTCGCCTGCGTTTTCGCAGCCGCCCACGCCGGCGCCCAAACCGTCAACAGCGACAACCTCTCCTACACCGCCGACGAACTCGTCGTCACCGAGACGCGCCTCGACCCGCCCGCGGCCAATACCACCGCCGCCAAAGTGCCAGTGCCACTGCACCGCACCCCCGCCAGCGTCGGCGTGGTCTCCGGCGCCCTCATCGAAAAGCGCAACGCCGCCGTGGTAAGCGACGCCCTGGCCAACGTCAGCGGCGTCGGCGTGCACAGCGGTTTTGGCGTGCACGACTTCTTTGTCGTCCGCGGCTTCGACTCGCTCGACAACGGCCTGGTGCTCACCGACGGCGCCGCCGAGCCCGAAGTCACCTTCTACCACCTCTACAACGTCGAGCGCGTCGAAGTGCTCAAAGGCCCCGGCGCCTTCCTCTACGGCGGTAGCCCGCTGGCCGGCGCCGTCCACCTGGTGCGCGAGCAACCCCTGTGGGGCAATTTTATCCGCCAGAGCGCCACCTACGGTCGCTACAACACCCGGCGCCTCACCACCGACATCAACCAGGCCAACGCCGTCGCCGGCCTCGCTTTCCGCCTCAACACCCTGCTGCAGAGCAGCGACAACTACCGCGACGACAAGGGCAACATCAACATCGCCGTCAACCCCGCCTTCACCTGGCGCCCCGACGCGCGCTCCACCCTAACATTTAACTTCGAATACGTCGACGCCGAATACGCCTCCGACTCGGGCCTACCCGTAGTCGGCGACGCCCTGGCCGCGGTGCCGCGCACGCGCTCCTACCAATCGCCCTTTGACGCCTCCAAGCAAAACCTCTATCGCCTGCGCTTAGACCTCGACCGCCGTTTTGGCAACCACCTGACCCTGCGCAATAAATTTTACTACACCGACCTCAGCTGGCCCTCCAAAGGTACGCTCTTCAGCGGCGTCTTTCCCAACGAACAGGGGTCGCTGGACGTTATCCGCACCCTGCTCGACCTGGACGACCGCCAGCAGTTCATCGGCAACCAGCTTGAAGCCCTCTTCGACTTTAAGACCGGCGGTCTAGAGCACCAACTGCTGCTCGGCTTTGAGGCCAGCGGCCTCGACGACGACTACACCCTCGACGTGGCCATCCTGCCCAACATCGACCTCTTCAACCCAGTGGAAACGGCCGTCGCCCCCCTCTTCAACATTCCGGGCCAATCCACCGCCGGCGACACCCGCTCGGTGGTATTCGCCCCCTACTTCGTCGAGCGCCTCTCGTTCTCGTCCCGCCTGCAACTCTTTGCCGGCGGCCGCTTTGACAACGTCGACTACGAAGACGACCTCACCACCACCCAGCGCGACTACCAGAAATTCAGCCCCATGCTGGGCCTGCTCGTCGCCCCCACCGACTGCCTCTCGCTCTACGCCAACGCCGGCCTCGCCTTTGCCGCCCCCTCGGCCCGCGTTGTCGGCGAGCGCCTGGCCGAAGAGAGCACTCAATTTGAACTGGGCCTCAAACAGCGCCTGCTCAACCAGCGCCTCAACCTCAATGTCGCCCTCTTCCAGCTGAGCAAAGAGAACATCGCCATTCCCGACAACAGCGGCGTCACCCGCCAAAACGGCGACCAGGAATCGCGCGGACTCGAAATTGAAATCGCCGCCAAACCGGCATCCCGGTGGCACCTCTTTGCCACCTACGCCCTGCTCAGCGCCGAACTAACTAATTTTAACGAACTCGTCTTCGTCCCCGGCCCCGAAGGCTTCACGCCCCAGGTCTTTGAGCGCACCGGCAACACCCCCGCCTTCGCCCCCGACCACCTGTTCACCCTGTGGACGACGCGCGAGTTGCCCCACAACCTCAGCGTGGGCGCCGGCGCCCGCTATGTCGACCAACAGTTTATTGCCGCCGACAACGCCTTTATCATCGACAGTGCCCTCACCTTTGACGCCGCCCTGACCTACCGCCGCGACAAAAACCAGTGGCGCCTCAACTTTGCCAACCTCACCGGCAGCAAGTACGCAACACGCGGCTTTGGCGCCGCCTCGGCAATACCGGCGCCGCCCCTCACCTTTTCCGCCACCGCCGCATGGACCCTGTAGCTTCGACACTCTCAACGTTGGACCGCCCGGCCCTGGAGCACGTGCAATTGGACAAATTGCGCGCCCTGCTCGGCGACGTATTACAGAACAACCCGTTCTACCGCGCCAAACTCGCCGCCGCCGGCCTGGGCGATGCCGGCGACCTGGGCACCATGGAAGACTACCGCCGCCTGCCCTTCACGACCCGCGCCGAGCTCTCCGCCGACCAGGTCGACAACCCGCCCTACGGCACCAACCTCACCTGCGACGTCGAGCATTACACCCGCATCCACCAGACCTCGGGCACCACCGGCCAGCGCCTGCGCTGGCTCGATACCGAAGCCAGCTGGGAGTGGTGGGGCCGCTGCTGGGCCCAGGTATACCGGGGCGCCGGCGGCGGCGCCGGCGATCGCATTTTCTTCGCCTTCTCCTTTGGCCCCTTCATCGGCTTCTGGAGCGCCTGCGAGGGCGCCCGCCAGCTCGGCGCCCTGATCATTCCCGGCGGCGGCATGTCGTCGGAGCAACGCCTCGACGCCCTCATCGAAAACGACGCCACCGTCCTGGTCAGCACCCCCACCTACGCCCTGCACCTGGCCGAAGTCGCCGCTGACCGCAACGTCGATCTGCCCGCCACCCAAATCCACACCACCGTCCACGCCGGCGAACCCGGCGCCGGCCTGCCACACACCCGCCAGCGCCTGCAAGAAGCCTGGGGCGCCCGCTGCTTTGACCACGCCGGCGCCACCGAAGTAGGCGCCTGGGGTTTTGAATGCCGGGAGCAAGCCGGCCTACACTTCAACGAAGCCGAATTCATCTGTGAAGTGATCGACCCAGCCAGCGGCGCCCCCGCCGCCGACGGCGAACTCGTCGTCACCAACCTGGGCCGCCACGGCATGCCCGTCATTCGCTACCGCACCGGCGACCGCGTGACCCTGCAGCATGCGCCCTGTGCCTGCGGCCTCACCTTTAAGCGCCTGGCCGGCGGCGTGAGCGGCCGCGTCGACGACGCCCTCATCGTGCGCGGCGTCATCTTCTACCCCAGCGCCATAGAGAACATCGTGCGCCAATTTCCGCACGTCACCGAATTTGCCGTCGACATCCACCGCCGTGGCCACCTCGACGAGCTCGACGTGCGCCTGGAAATAAACGGCCAGGCCGACGGCGTCGCCGACCAGGTGGCCCACGCCATTCGCCACCACTTAGGGCTGCGCCCCGCCGTGCACATAACCGCGCCCAACACCCTGCCGCGCTTTGAACTCAAAGCGCGGCGCTTTACCGACCACCGCACCCCAGGAGCAAACTCGTGAACGACGTCATCGTCATCGGCGGCGGCCCCGCCGGCAGCACCGTCGCCGCACTGGTGGCCCAGACCGGCCGCCAGGTCACCCTGTTCGAACGCCAGAACTTTCCGCGTTTCCAAATAGGCGAATCCCTCATGCCGGCCACCTACTGGACCTTCAAACGCCTGGGCGTGCTCGACCAATTGAAAGCCAGCACCTTCCCGCGCAAGTACAGCGTCCAGTTTTTCGGCCGCTCGGGGCGCGGCTCGGCGCCATTTTACTTTTACGAGAACGACCCGCACGAGAGCTCGGTGACCTGGCAGGTGGAGCGCAGCGAATTCGACCGCATGCTGCTCGACAACGCCGCCGCCAAGGGCGCCCAAGTGCACCAGGGCGCCCGCGTTCTCGACGTCCTCTTTGACAGCGAGCGCGCCACAGGAGTGCGCGCCAAGCTGCGCGACGGCAGCACCCGGGATTTTGCCGCCCGCGTCGTGGTAGACGCCAGCGGCCAGAGCGCCCTGCTGTCGCGCCGCCGCAAAACCAGCGGCCCCGAACCCAAACTCAAAAAAGCCTCCATCTTTACCCACTTTGCCGGCGCCCTGCGCGACCAGGGGGAGGACGAGGGCGCCACCCTCATTTTGCACACCCAAAACAAAGACTCCTGGTTTTGGTACATCCCCCTGTCCGACAACCGCGTCAGCGTCGGCGTGGTAGGCGCCATCGACTACTTGCTGCAAAACCGCCAAGACGACGCGCAGACCATCTTTGAACAAGAACTGCAAATATGCCGCCCCATGCAGGAGCGCCTGGCCCAGGCCCGCCAGCTATTTCCCGTCAAAACAACCAAAGATTTCTCCTATCGCTCCACCCAAATAGCCGGCGAAGGCTGGGTGTTGGTGGGCGATGCCTTTGGCTTTCTGGACCCCATCTACTCCTCGGGCGTGCTGCTGGCACTCAAATCGGGCGAGATGGCCGCCGACGCCATCGACCAGGCATTTAAGCGCGACGATTTTTCCGCCGCCCAATTGGGCCACTTTGCCGACGAATTCATCCGCGGCATGGAGGCGGTGCGCAAAATGGTCTATGCCTTCTACACCCCCGAATTCAGCTTTGCCGAATTCCTCGAGCGCTTCCCGCACTGCAAACAAGGCGTCACCGACGTTTTGAGCGGCAATTTGTTCAGCGAACACGTAGAAGCCATATTTGAACCCATGGCCCAGATGTGCGACTTGCCCGAGGACATCGCCCTGGCTCAAATGGCCTGAGAACAGTCAATTGAGTAGAGATAAGGTTGGCCAGATGTGAACCAGAGCCAGTGATCTCACACGCATCATTGGCGTCACCTCGATAGCACCGAGTTCACCCATGCTCTTAGTTATCGCGCTCCTCTCCCTCCTCTGCGCCGCCCCCACCCTGGCCCAAAACTGGCCATAGTGGCGCGGCCCCCAACGCGACGGCCACACCGCCATTGCTCTGCCCCAACCCTGGCCCGATCAACTACAACCCAAGTGGGAAACCCCGATAGGCACCGGTCACGCCTCTCCCCTGGTGGTCGGCGACACCATCTACGTCCACGCCCGCAAAGACGACCGGGAAGTAGCCGCCTGCCTCGACCTGACCACCGGTCGCCTCTTGTGGTCCCAGAGCAACCCCGCCCCCTACACCATGAACCCCGCCGCCTACGGCCACGGCAAAGGCCCCAAGTCCACCCCCCCTGATCCACGGCGACGCGCTCTACACCCTGGGCATCACCGGCATCCTCACCGCCTTCAACCGCCACACCGGCCAAGTGCTGTGGCGCCGCAATTTCGCATCTGAATTCCCCGCCACCTCCCCCCTCTACGGCACCTCGGTATCCCCCCTCTACAACGACGGCCTGCTCATCGCCCACGTCGGCGGCCACGACCGGCGGCGCCCTGCGCACCTTTGACGCCGCCACCGGAAAAACGCGCTGGAGCTGGGCAGAAGACGGCTCAGGCTACACCTCCCCCATCATCGCCCAAGTGGACGGCGTTAATCAACTCATCACCCAGAGCCAAAACTTCTGCCTGGCCCTCAACCCAAGCACCGGCGCCCTCCTCTGGCGCATACCCTACACCACCGCCTACGACCAGAACATCGTCACCCCCGTAGTCTACAATCAAACCGTCATCTTCTCCGGCATCGACAAGGGCACCACCGCCATCCGCCCCCGCCAAAGCAACGACGCCTGGACCACCGAACAACTCTGGCACAACCCAGATGTCTCCATGTATATGAGTTCCCCCGTCCTCTCCAACCATCTCCTCTTCGCCCTCTCCCACAAACGCCGCGGCCAGTTCTTCTGCCTCGACGCCCGCACCGGCAAACTCCTGTGGACCAGCCCCGGCCGCCAGGGAGAAAACGCCACCCTCATCCTGGCCGGCCCCAACCTCTTCCTGCTCACCACCAACGCCACCCTCATCGCAATCCCCGCCCATTCCACCGCCTTCACCCCCCTGGCCCAATACCCCGTCGCCACAACCCCTACCTGGACCCACCCCGTCATCCTCAAAAACCAAGTCCTAGTAAAATCGCAGGAAGCCCTTGCCCTCTGGTCTTTCAAATAGATATTATCTTTAGTGTAGCCATCATCCCCAATGCACATCGCACCTAGTGCAGTCACTTTCAAGTCCGCGCAGGTCGGGTAGGGGACCGTCCCCTACCCGACCGTCCCCTACCCAAGCCAACACCTCATGCGCTTAGCCTACATCGCCGCAGGCGCCGCCGGCATGTACTGCGGCACCTGCATCCACGACAACACCCTGGCCGCCGCCCTCATGCGCCAAAACGTCGACGTCGCCCTCATCCCCACCTACACCCCCCTGCGCACCGACGAAACCGACATCAGCCTCAACCGCATCTTCTACGGCGGCATCAACGTCTACCTCCAGCAAAAATCCCCCCTCTTCCGCCACACCCCCCGCACCCTCGACCGCCTGCTCGACCGCCCCACCCTACTCAACGCCCTCTCCCGCTTCAGCGCCTCCACCACGGCCCAGGACCTGGGCGCCCTCACTCTCTCGGTACTCAAAGGCGAAGACGGCCACCAGAAAAAAGAGTTGGACAAACTAATAGACTGGCTCAAACGAGACTTCAAGCCCGACCTGGTAAAATTGACTAACTCCATGTTCGTCGGCATGGCGCGACGCCTCAAAGAAGGATTGGGCGTGCCCGTCCTCTGCGCCCTCCAGGGCGAAGACATCTTCCTGGAAGACCTCATAGAACCCTACAAAACCCAGGCTCTGCACACCCTGCGCCAGCGCGCCCAGGACGTCGACGGCTTTATTGCCCCCTGCAACTACTACCGCAATTTCATGTCCGCCTACCTGGATGTAGCCGCTGCCAAAATCCACGTCGTCAAACTCGGCCTCCACCTCCCAGGTCACGGAGAACACCCTCCCCTTGACGACGGACCGCCTTTTAAAATCGGCTACCTGGCGCGCATATGTCCCGAAAAAGGCCTCCACCTCCTGGTAAAAGCCTTCCACCTCCTGACCCAACAATTGGGCGCCGGCCAGATTCACCTCGACGTCGCCGGTTACCTGGGGGACCGCGATCGCCCTTATTTCACCGAGTTAGAAAAAAAGATCGCCGAATGGGGTTTGCAGAACTCGTTCACCTACCGCGGCGAGGTAGACCGCGACGAAAAAATAGACTTCCTCAACAACCTCCACCTGCTCTCCGTGCCCACCACCTACGCCGACCCCAAGGGCCTCTACGTCCTCGAAGCCCTCGCCAATGGCGTGCCCGTAGTACAACCCCACCACGGCGCCTTCCCCGAACTCATCGAAGCCACCGGCGGCGGCATTCTGGTCGAACCCCACTCTGCCGCCGCCGTCGCCGCCGGCATCCACCAATTGCTCGAAAATGGCGAACGCCGCCGCCAACTGGCCCAGGCCGGACAAGAAACCATTCACCAGCACTACGACGACGCCACCATGGCCCAAACCGCCCTAACCGCGTATCGCCAGTACACCAATCCCATAGAATAAAAGCACTCACTCGGCACAAGCGCGAGCAATGCGCTGCAATTCGGGGTGTTCGGCGAGCCATGCTTCGTTGACCCGGGTCGGGTCGCCGTAGTCGTTGCCGACCCTGTCCGCCCCGCGCCCCAGATACACCTGCTGCCCCCCAAAGGCCGCCGACTTGACCGTGGTGGGCATGTAGCGCATCTGCAAACCGCAGCGCCGCGATTGCCCGCTGGTGGCGTTGGAACCGTGAATCAAATAGGCGTCGTGCAAGGTGCACTGGTTGGGTTCCAGAACGCAATCCACCGCCGTCGCTTCGTCGAATTGTTCGCGCCCGACCTCGCTGCTCAGCAACGTCGGCTCGCCACCGCCCACCGCTTCGTGCTGGCGGTCGCGCTGGCGGTGCGACCCGGGTATCACCCGCATGCAGCCGTTTTCCACCGTCGACGGGTCGAGCGCCAGCCATACCGTGGCCACCTCTATGCGATTCTCGGCCAGCGACGTCCAGTAAGAGCCGTCTTCGTGCCAGGGCACGCGCTTGCCCCCGTTGGCCACTTTGTTAAAACAAGAACTGGCAAAGAGCGCAATGTCGGGACCAATCAGCGGTTCTACCAGGTCCAACACCTCGTCGGCCAGCAGCCACTCGTTGAGCTTTGGGTCGACAAAGTGGGAGCGATCGATGAGTTCGGCAGGTTTTTGGTAAACTTCGCTCCACAAGTCCAAATGTAGTTCAAAGCGCTCTTTGAAAGCGGCAAACTTTTCGGGCGAAAATACGGGCTCGTCAATAATGAGACACCCCTGCTCTCGATAGGTTTGTACCTGTTCGGCACTTAAACGACTTCCCATGCTGGACTCCTTCTTAAAATAGCTCGCCTTACAACGGACCTATATGATTTTTATCTCTGTTTATCCTTAGCAATACTGTGGACACTTTTTGTAAGTCATTGATAAATAACGGCTTAGGCAAATA
>CAXGRO010000209.1:0-8864 GCA_964012055.1 uncultured bacterium | reverse complement strand
TCCCCCGCCCCCCCCACAAAGCACCGCTGGCAAAACCCCCACCCGCTCCGGCCAGTGGACATATGGTTTAGTACTGCGTTGGTTCTAGGTACACTGACGAACTAATATCCCAATTTCTTATCGCAGATGTAGAGTAGGTCTTCGCCGGCTAAGTAGTGGCGCAGGTTTTCTTTGAAAATCTGGCGGCGGCGTTCCAGCATTTGTTCGGATTCGGCCGAAACGTGGGGGGAGAGGAGGACGTTGGGCAGGTCCCACAGGGGGTTGTCTGGGGGCAGGGGTTCGCGGTCGGTGGCGTCGAGGGCGGCGCCGGCTATTTGGCCCGAGCGCAGGCCGTCGATGAGGGCGCTCTCTTCGACAATGTGGCCGCGGGATACGACGATGATGCGGCCGCCGGGTTTGAGGCGCGCCAGGCGCTGGCGGTCGATCAGGCCGCGGGTTTGTTGGGTGAGCGGCGCGGTGACCACGAGCCAATCGGAAATTGCCATGAGATCGTCTAGGCGTTCGAGGCCCCAAACTTCCTTTACGCCGGGGGGCGGGTCCATGGGTTTGATGTCGACGGCGTACACTTCCATATCAAAGCCTTGCGCCCGCTGGGCTACGGCGCGGCCGATGTCGCCCATGGCTAATACGCCCATGGTGCTGCCGGCCAGTTCGCCCATAATGCCGATGTATTTGTCGGTGTCCCAGCGGTGCTGGCGCTGATCGTCGAGCAGTTGGGGCAGGTGGTGGGAAAAAGCCAGGGCCATGGCAAAAACGTGATCGGCCATGCATATGACGTGGGTGCCGCGGGCGTTGGTCATCACCACGGGGCTGTCGACCAGTTCGGGGATGTCGCGCAGGAAGGGGTCAAAGCCAATGCCGACAAAGTGGTACCAGCGCAAATTGGCGGCGGCCAGAAAAGTGGGCCGGTCGATGGTGCCAAATTGGATTTCGGCCTGGGGGGCGGCGTGCAATTGCTCTTCGGGGGTATAGGCGACGCAGAAGTCGATCTCGGGAAAGGTTTGGCGCAAATCGGCGACAAAGGCTTCGCCCATGTCGTGGGCTAGGGTGATGTTCATGGCGTAGTCCTGAGATTTGGTTGTTGTATTAGAGTTATGGGGTATTGATAATAGGGAAATTTTTGTTGGGGATAAAGTGGGCGTTGGCCTGGGCGGCGTCAGGGGGATTCCCCTCCGGCCGCTTTGTGCAGCCCGGGCGCTCTTTGCCCCGCCCGCCACCGCCCTTCCTCACAAAACACCAGAGGCAAAGCCCCCTCCCGGCCGTCCCCACCCAAGCCAACTAATACCCGTAGTCCGCCTTAAGCACAGACTCATCGCGCCACCGCGGACTCTCTCTTTCCAACGCCTGCGTATGCAAAGCCAAACCGGAACAGTTTTTAACCAGGCACTCAAAAATGCGATTGGCGACAACCAAATGCCCCAGGTCGTTGGCGTGCACCCCATCGTAGTGGAGCATCCAAGGCGCCCCGCCGTAGCCCGAGAGCAAGTCGACAAAAAGGCAGTCTTGGGCGCGCGCCACCGAGGCGATCAGATCGTTGTATGCGGCAAAAAGCTCGTCGGAGCCGTGAGCCCAGGTGTCGCCGCCTACGGAGTAGTCGGTCATAAAGTAGGGGCCGGGGAGGACGATGAGAGGATTGCAGGCGTCGCGCACCTGATCGATGACGTTTTCCAGGGCTTCGGCGAAAAGGCCCAAGGGGGTGGCGCCGCGGGCGTCGTTGAGGCCGTAGCTGATGACCAGTATGTCGGGGTTGTGGGCGATGACGTGTTTGTCGAGGCGTTCGTCGGCGGCGGGCTTGCCGCTGTGCTCGTAGCAGGGACTGCGGGTGGAGATGACGTTGGCGCCAATGCCGCTGTTAACAAAGTGAAGGGGCTGGGACTGCACGTCGTTTATGAGGGCGGCCAGGCGCGAGGCCCAGCAGCGCTGGGGGTTGCTGCTCCAGCCGCCGGCGGTGGTGCTTTCGCCCAGGGTGACCAGGACGCGGAACTCCTTGTCGTACCAATCGCGTTTTGCCATCTTTCTATTCTCCCGAGTTATAGCGGACGAGAAAATAATAGGGTTTATCCACTTACTAGCAAACAGGGAAGAGGCCATGCAATTGAATCAAATAAGTAAAAAGATCGAAGCGGAACACGGTGTGGTGAGTTCGTTTGCCCACGATTTCCTGGGCTATTTCGGCTGGCCGACATTGGCTAAGATGGACGACGGCACGCTGGTGGCAGCGGCGTCGGGCCTGCGCAACGAACACGTGTGCCCCTTTGGCCGCAACGTATTTTGCACCAGCCGCGACGAGGGCCACAACTGGGCCAGCCCGCGCGTGGTCAACGACTCGCCGCTGGACGACCGCGACACCGGCGTGGTGTGCCTGGGCGGCGACAAGATGTTGCTGTCGTGGTTCACCACCGACAATCGGGAGCGCGTCAATCGCGCCAAACCCGAGGTGGTCCCCATGTGGCAAACGGGTTATTCGCGTATCACCGACGACAATGTGGGGCGCTGGTCCGGGGCCTGGATTTGCACAAGCGACGACGCCGGCGAGAGCTGGAAGGCGCCGGTGAAGGTGCCGGTGACGGCGCCGCACGGACCCATCCGCCTGCGCAGCGGCGACTTGCTTTACTTTGGCAAATTTTTCGGCAGTGATATGGACGACTTTACCGGCGGCGTGGGCGACATCGCGGCGCTGACCAGCAGCGACGAAGGGCAGACCTGGGAAGAGCTGGGTGCGGTGCCGCTGTACGAGGGCACGGAGCCGGGCAATTACCACGAGCCGCACGTGGTCGAACTGACCGACGGCAAGCTGGTGGGGCTGATTCGCTCCGCGGTGGCGGCGAGCGAGGGCGCCGATGATATTATGGGCTCGCTGCAGTTTTCGCTCTTCCAATCGGTATCCACCGACGGCGGGCGCACCTGGAGCCGGGCGGAGCCGCTGGGGTTCCACGGCTCGCCACCGCATTTGTTGCTGCATTCGAGCGGGGCGCTGATTTGTTCTTACGGGTACCGGCAGGAACCCTATGGGGAGCGGGCGATGGTTAGTTGGGATGGGGGCGAGAGCTGGGATTACGACTATATTTTGCGCGACGACGGACCCGACCGGGATTTGGGGTATCCTTCGAGTGTGGAGTTGAGTGATGGGAGTGTGTTGACAATGTATTATCAGAAGATGGAATCGAGTGAGGAGAAGTGCAGTTTATTGTGGTCGCGGTGGAATGTGCCGGAGAGGGGGTAGTATGTGGACGGTCGGGTCAGGGGGTGGTCCCTCGCTCATTCTCGCCGGGCAGGACGCCCGGCGAGAATGAGCGAGGGACCACCCTTTCCGCGTCACAGGCAAACGCCCGTACTAAGCTTCAACACTATATAAGAGACAAAAGCATGAAAATTACACTCTCCCTCATATGGTTATCCTGTCTAATCACCGCCGCCGCCGCACAACCCGACAAAGGCGGGCTGAACGGAAAAATCTCCGATACCAAAACAGGCGAACTATTGGCCGGAGCCGTGGTTGAGATCGTTGGCGTGAAGAGAGGGACGTTGACGGGTGAGCAAGGATACTACACCATCGAAGACCTGCCGGCGGGCGTCTACACCATCAAGGTTAGCTATATAGGTTATCAGACGCGGCAGGTGAAAGGGGTAGAAATTGGCGCCGCTGGCGTGGCCCGGCTCAACGTGGAGCTGGAAGAAGAGTTAATACGGTTGAGCGCCATGACGGTGACGCCGGGGCGTTTTGCCATTATGGGGAAGGAGCCGGAGGTCAGGCAGACCTTAACGCGGGAAGACATTCAGAGCATACCGCAGTTTGGCGAGGACATTTACCGCGCCGTGGCGCGACTGTCGGGGATCAGCGGCAGCGATTTTCCGGCGCGTTTTACGGTGCGGGGGGGGAGCACGACGAGGTGCTAGTGGTGATGGACGGGTTGGAGCTCTACGATCCGTTTCACTTGAAGGACATTAGCGTTGGGGCGCTGAGCATTGTCGACGTGGTGGCGATTGAAGGAATCGATTTATTGACGGGCGGGTTTCCGACCGAGTACGGGAACCGCATGAGCGGCGTGTTTAATATAAAGTCGGTGGCGCCGCAGCAGCGGCGCACGTCGGTGGGGGTCAGCTTGATGAACGCGCGCTTTATGTCAGAGGGCAGCTTTGAGCGCGGCAACTGGCTGGTTTCGGCGCGGCGGGGCTATTTGTATTTGGTGCTGCAGTTGATGGGGGAAGACGAGAATTTTTCTCCGATCTATTACGACGTATTGGGCAAGGTCGAATATCAACTCGACGACAGACACAGGCTGGGGTTTAATGTGCTACAGGCGCACGACAATTTGGAGTTTATAGAGGACGACGACGACGAGAACAATATCAAGTACGGCAACACCTATGGGTGGCTTAGTTTAAAATCTGCTTTCAGTCCTGAACTTTTTGCCCGCACCGTGCTGGCGGCCGGGCGGATTACGCAGCGGCGCGATGGCACGGCGTTTACCGGCGATACGCGCGAGTCACTGCTGGATTTTACGGTGGACGACCGCAGCGATTTTAATTTTTTCGAACTCAAGCAGGATGGGAATTGGGAAGTGTCGGAGCGCCACTTTTTAAAAGCGGGGGCGGATATTAAAAGGTTGACGGCGGACTACGACTATTTGAGCGAGCAGAACCGCTTTGAGCGCGTCAGCCAGGACAGTTTTAGAATAGACGTCGATACAACCAGGGTGGAAAAGAGCCCGTCGGGCGTTGAGTTTGACGTGTACGCGGCCGACCGCTTTCGGCTGCTGCCGCCGCTGACGGTGGAACTGGGCCTGCGCTACGACCACACGTCGCACGCCAGCGACAACCTCTCAGCCCGCGGGTAAACTTGGTCTACACATTGGGCAAGCGCACGGTGCTGCGCGGCGGTTGGGAGCATTTCCACCAGAGCGAAGACATAAACGAGATCAGCGGGCGCGACGGCGAAGAAACCTTTTCCCCGGCGCAGCGGGCGCAGCACTGGGTGGCGGGGCTGGAGCACCACTTTGGCAATCAGGTGCAGTTGCGTCTGGAGGGCTATTACAAAGACCTGAGCGATTTGCGGCCGGTGTACCGAAACTGGCTGAACGAGATTGAAATTTTCCCGGAGCTGCAGGACGACCGCGTGCAGCTCGATCGCAGCGGCGCAGTGTCCAGGGGATTGGAGTTCTACCTCAAGCGCGCCGGCGGCGGCAAATTCACCTGGTGGGCCAGTTACGCGCTGGCGCAGGTGGAGGAAGACGTGGCGGCGATAGGGGTAGACGGCGAGTTGATACCTTTTAATGTGGCGGTGCCCGGGGTGTTCGACCAGCGGCACACGCTCTACCTGGATTTGAATTACCGGCCCAGCCCCAAATGGCACGTCAACGCGGCCTGGCAGTACCGCTCGGGATGGCCCTATACCAACAAGATTTTGCAACGGGGTACGCGCGATGACGGCAGCGTGTTTTTCTTTGAACAGGTGGTCGAGCTCTACGGCGAAAACTACCCGACGTTTCACCGCCTGGATGTAAGAGTCAATCGGCACTTTGACACTAAGCGGGGGCGCGTGTCGACTTTTTTGGAGTTGATCAACCTGTAAATCGCGGCAACGTGCGAACGTATGAGTTTTTTCCGCAATGCGACTCGGAGGAGTGCCGTTTTGAATGCGAGCCGGAATTCTGGTTTCGCCTCCTGCCGTCGGTGGGGTTTAAAAGGAGAAGACCGATATGATCAAAAACGATTTTAGCAAAGGCCCCCAGGGTTGGTGTTCGTACGAATACCACGCCAGCATAGTGACGGGGCAGAACGTTTTCATTCTGACCACCTGGGAAGCCGAAGGCGGGGTGGGCGGCGGGGGGTACGTGTGGACCGACCACACGCGCTGGAGCTGCGACGCGCCCGAAAAACCGCTGTCGATTTTGCCGCTGCTCAACTACCCCGGCTGGACGGACGGAGATCCCGTCGATTTGCTGGGGAGCGAATTGTCGGTCTATCTGCGCGGCGACGGGCTCAACCTGGACGGGGCCGAGTGTTATTTTTGGGCCCACGTGGGGGGCACGCGCTGGCACTGCAATGGGCATCCCATCGAGATAAGCGACGGGCGTTGGGCCGAGGCGCCGGCGCGTTTTACCCTGGTCGATGACGCGGACCTGTGGTATTTGAGCTGGACCCGATTTGAGCAACCCGCCCCCTTAAGCGAGGTGTTGGCGGGCGC
Organism: uncultured bacterium; assembly: GCA_964012055.1. GTDB lineage: Bacteria > Latescibacterota > UBA2968 > UBA8231 > UBA8231 > CAXGRO01. Next base: position 2,677 of record CAXGRO010000209.1, on the reverse strand, counting down.
CCACAGTTACGGATTCTCATTTGTCGGCTTTGCCGGCGAGGTCACCGGGCGTCTGGCGCTGGGCGGTTTCGAGATTACAAAGTAAGCCGATTCAGCGGGTGCGGGAGGTGCCGAAGAGTTCCTCCAATTTGGCCTTTACGGTGTCGAGCAGGTCAGGAGCCGGTGGTGGGTTGGGCGGCCCCAGCAGGTTGTTGGGGTAACACCCCTGGAGTTGTATCGTCGACTTCATGACGCCCAGCCAGTTGTGGTCGATGGCCCATTTGAGGAAGGGTTCTTCGTAGCGGAAGACGTCCTGCCAGGCTGCGTCCGCATCGCCGGCGACCAGGTGGTTGTAAAATTCAAAGGCGAGGTCGGGCCTAAAGGGCGCAATGGGGCAGAGGTAGGCGGTGGAGCCCAGCGGGTAGCCGAAGGCGAAGTTGCGCATCTGGCCGCCGCTGATTACGGCAAAGCCGGCGTCGCGGGTGCCGCGCGACAGGTCGTAGTAGTCGTAAAAGGGGTCGCCGTCGTTCTTCATGCCGACAATGTTGGGGCGCTGCGCCAGTTCGACGGCCACTTCGGTGGGGAAGCGGGGCGTCGTCAAGGTCCACAGCAGCAGCGGGATATCGCAGGCGTCTTCAATTTGATCGAAGTAGCGGCCCAACAAGTCTATGGTCATGGGGAAGGCGGTATTGATTTGCACCTTGACGGCGTCGGCGCCCACGGCGTCGGCGTGTTGGAGGAAGTCGCGGGTCTGCGCCGGTTTCCAAAAGCCGGTGGAGGTGATGAAGAGGGTGTGGCCATCATTGGCCTTGCCGACGGTGGCGGTCACTTCCCAAATGTCTTCGGCGCTGAGGCTGGCGTATTCGCTGCTGCCGGCGGTGAGCAAGAGGATGGGGGCGGGGCCCTGGCAGAGGAAATCGACGTAGTCGGCGATGGCGCCGTGGTTGAGGTTGCCGTCTCCGTCAAAGCACAGGTTAATGGGCACGATGGGGCCTTTGATGCGCGGGTGGACGGCGGCGGCTCTGGCGGTGAGAGACATAGAGAAGACTCCTTTGGAAAACTTGATGACTGTGTTGTGGCCCCCAATATTAAGCGAATAAGTTCTGGACGGAAAGAGGAGGTTGGACGATGAGATACCGAGCCCTGGGCAAGACGGGCATTGAAGTGAGCGAGTTGAGCATGGGCGGCTTGTTTGTTGCGGCGCACCACGCCGAGCGCCAGGAGGGGATACGGGCGGTGCGCCGCGCCCTGGAACTGGGGGTGAACTGCGTCGATACGGCGCCGTCGTACAGCAATAGCGAGGAGGTGTTGGGCGAGGCGCTGGAAGGGATGGAGCAGCCCTATGTGCTGTCGACCAAGCTGGGGGGGCAGCCGCAGCCGTTTGAGCCGCAGAACAAGGAGTTGTTGCGCCGGTCGGTGGAGGCGAGTTTGCAATTGCTCAAGCGCGACCGCCTTGACATTTTGATGATCCACGAGCCGGACCGGCCGGGGCAGTACGATTGGTTTGCCGATTGGGACAATTTCCACGGGCCGGTGTGCGAGTTGTTAAACGAATTAAAGGAAGAGGGCATCGTTCGCTTTACGGGCATAGGGGGGACGACGGCTTACACGCTGCCGCGCCTTATCGACACTGGCGACTACGACGTGGTGTTGACGGCTTTTAACTACAGTTTGCTGTGGCAGGAGGCGCTCATTGGCGTGTTGCCCGCCGCCAAAGCGCAGGGCATGGGCGTTGTCATCGGATCGCCGCTGCAGCAGGGGGCGCTGGCGTGCGTTTATGAAGAAGAGGTGGAGCGCGGCGCGCCCTGGATGTCGCCGCCGCGGCGCGAGCAATTTAAGCGGCTGTACGCGTTTGTGCGCGAATTGGATATGACGCTGCCGGAGTTGGCGCTGCGTTTTGTGCTGTCGAATGAGGACATTTCTACGGTGTTGATGGGGCCGCGGTCGGTGCAGGAGGTGGAGCAGAATGTGGCGGCGGCGGAGAGAGGGGGGCTTGACGAGGGGGTGTTGGCGCGGGTTGGGGAGATTGCGGCGATGGTGCCGTTTAGGCCGTATGAGGAGCCGTTTGGGTTGCCATTTAGGCGGGAATATAAAGGGCCGGGGGCGGCGTCGAGGTAAAGGGGCGCCGGTGGGACGTATGGGTTGGGACTGCGCTGGTTCTGGAGAATCTAACGGGAGTTATGCGATGATATACGAGATGCGGACGTATAATTTTAAGACGGGGAAGTTGCAGGAGTACTGGGAGCGGTTTGGGGAGAAGTTGCCCGTGCGGCAGGAGTTTTCGCCGCTGGGGGGGCATTGGTACACGGAAATTGGGCCGCGCCGGTGGAGCAGATAGCGGAGCGCAGCGGCACGGTGCACAAGATACGGGATCTGGTGGAGGCGATGAAAACGGGGAAGCCGGGGCGCAGCAATTTGCGGGTGACGCGGATTAGTCAGGAAATTGGGTTTGGTTTGTACGAGTCGCATTTGCGCGGTGGGGTGGCGGTGTCGCCGCCGGTGCCCAATCGGGAGCGCTGGGTGTTTAGTTGGTGAGTTTTTGGGAGGTGTGGGTGGGGGTTGGCGTGGGACTTGGTGGCATCAGGGGGTGGCGGCCTTGCTTCTGGTGCTTTGTGAGGTCCAGGGCGGCCTGCCCGGCCCCATTCCCCCACAGCCGCTGATGAAGATTAAGGAATTAATCGTGCAAGAGTCCAGTATA
>CAXGRO010000208.1:0-8870 GCA_964012055.1 uncultured bacterium | reverse complement strand
ATTTGCGCCTGCCACACCGAGCCGCGGGTCAATTCCACCATGTCGCGCGGGCTGCCGTGGAAGCGGACCTGGCCGTCGCCCATGACGGCCAGTTGATTGCACGAACTCGAAATGTCTTCGATGATATGGGTGGAAAAAATCACCACGCGGTCGCGCGCCAGTTCGGCCAGTAGATTGCGAAAGCGGATGCGCTCGCGCGGATCGAGCCCGGCGGTGGGTTCGTCGACCAGCAGGATGCGGGGCAGGCGCAACAGCGTTTGGGCGATGCCCACGCGCTGCTTCATGCCGCCCGAGAAGCCGCCAATTTTGCGGTCGCCGCTCTCCTCCAGGTGCACCGAGCGCAGGGCGTTTTTCACTGCTTCGTGCCGTTGGGCGGTGTCCCACTTGCCTTTTAAGAGCGCCTGGTAGTCGAGGAATTGGCGAGCGGTCATGTTCTCGTAGGTGCCAAACTCCTGCGGCAAATAGCCGATCAAAGCTTGCAATTCTTCGCGGCGCTGCGACAGATCGATGCCGTTGATGTGCACTTTGCCCAGGCTCTGCTCCAATATGCCGCAGACGATGCGCATCAGCGTGGTTTTGCCGGCGCCGTTGGGTCCCACCAGGCCAAACATGCCGCTGCCGATGTTTAGCGACACTTGTTGCACGGCGGTGAACGGGCGCTTGCGCTTGCCGATGAGGGGGATGGCGCCTATCAGCAAATAGAAGGCCCGGCGGCTGCGCCGAAAGCGACCGATGATGGAGTCTACGTTCACTGTGCCGCTGTGCAAGCGCTGTGCGCCCCGGTTTATCGCGGCGCCGAGATACCAGATTGCCCCAATTATGCTGACTATAGGCACATTGTCCCACATGCGGTGGAACCACCACAGGTGGGGCAGCGGCAGCAGCCAGTAACACAGGTGGTAGAGCAGGCGCGGGCAGCGGCGCAGTAACCCGGTGCCTTGCGGCAGCCAAGTCGACGCCAGATTTAGCGCGTGGGCGTAGAAAGCCACCGACAGGATGACGGTCCAGGCTGCGCTTTCCAGGTAGAGGTAGACGAAGTAGAAGTGGAAGGCGAGCAGGGGCAGGCGCCACGCCAGCGCGTCCCGGCGTTTGTTTTGATTGCCGCCCTCCTCTGGCCGGTGCGCCGCCTGGCGCTGGCCGCGTCCCCACTGCCGCGCAAAGCGCGAGCGGGCGTCGTAGACTTTGACCAGATTGCCAATGGAGATGTGCAGCGGCACCCCCGCAGGGATCAAGGTGGCGCGGCTGCGCCGCAGGCTCGATTGCAAGAACCAGGTGAGGGCGGGTAGCAGAGCCAGCAGGGCGATGACGTCGGCGAATTGCCAGAAGGTGGAGTCGACGTGGTGGTGAATAAGGGCGGCGCCGGCGGTCAGGGCGATCAGTTGCGCCAGCTTGGTGGCCCAGCCCAACCGGTCCAGCCAGGCCACGGTGGTGGCCAGGCCAAAATAGACGGTGGGCACCAGTACCAGAGTAAAAACCGTGCCCGCCACCAGGCCGCCGATGACGGCGATGGCAAAGGGGGCGCCGATGGTTTCTACGTATTCGGCGTTGCCCATGGCCAGGGGCAGCATGGCCAGAATGGTGGACAGGGCCGTGATCAAAATCGGCCGCACTCTAATTTGGCCGGCGGCCAGCAGCGCCCGCCCCAGGCGGAAGCCCTGCCGTTGCAGCAGCCGGGCGTAGTCGATGAGCATGATGCCGTTGTTGACCACCACACCCAGGAGGATGAGGAAACCGACCAGGGCGTTGGCGTTGAAGATTGAGTTGCCCGTGAGGATCAGCCCCCACAGGGCGCCGATGGTGGCCAGCGGCAGGGTGATCATCATGGCCAGGGGGGCGGTGAGGGACTCGAACACCGCGGCCAGGATCATGTAGATGAGCACCACCGCCGCTCCAATTAAGAAATAGAAATCGGAGAGGTCTGTTTCGTCGTGCACGACTTCGATGGACATACCCGGCGGCAGGGGCAGGTCGGCGGCCAGTTGGTCAACCGTCGCCCGGGCCTCGTCCAGCAGGTCTTTGCCGGCGGTGACTTCTTCCTCGAATGAATAGCTGAGCTCTACTTCTTTTTGCTGGTTTACCCGGTTGAAACCGCCGTACCCCTGGGCGTAGACCAAGTCGGCTAATTGCAACAAGGGCACGTCGCCCCCGTCGCCCGCGTCGACACGCAATTGGCGCAAATCGTCGACGCGGCGCTGCGGTTGGCCGGTGCTGGTCAGAACCACGTCGAGCGGGTTGGCGGCGGTAGTCACTTGCGCGGCAGAGGACAGTTGGGGCTGAAAGCTCGACAGCGCCGCGGCGATGGCGTTGGGCTGGACGCCAAAGTGGGCCACGGCGGTGCGGTCGATCAGCAAATTGATTTGCGGTTGGCCCCGGCTGATGCCCGGCGACGCGTGGCTGATGTGGGATTGGCGTTCGAGGTTGTAGCGCAGGTCGTCGGCCAGCGTTTTAATAGACTCCATACTGCTGCCGCGCACGACGATGTGCTCGCTCGCCTCGCCGATGCCCAGCAGGCGCTGGAAAGCCCGCCCGGCGGCCGGGCCGCCGCCCCCGCCGCCGTAGCGCGGGTCGGTGCGCGGTTGCTGTGACGAGAAATTCACTTGCGGGAAGGCTTTTTGGAGGCGGTCGTAGATTTCTTCTTTGACCGCCGCCAGGTTGCGCCGGGCGATTTCCTGGTAGTCTTCCTTCAATTCAAAGGCCAGCCGCAGGTTGTCGGCTTCGATGTCGATGCGGCGCTGCGCTATCTCTTCGATGTCGGCCAGGCGCGCGTCCATTCTCTGGGCCTGCTGGTCGGCCAGTTGCAGCGTTGTGCCGCCGGGCATGGTGGCGTAGATGTCGAATTCGTTCAGCGCCACTTCCACCGGGCTGTTGACGCTGACTGCCAGGCTCAAAAGCAGGCTGGCGAGAAAGGCGACCACCGCGATGTTGAGGGTGCGGGCCGGAAAGCGCATGCACGATTTGAGCAGCAGCGAGTAGATTTGCACCATGCGGTGGCGTTGCGACACCGTGTTGAAGGTGCGCCAGTGGCTGTTTTGGTGGCGGGCGAAGAGGTGGTAGGCGAACACCGGAATCAGCAGCACCGCGACCAGCAGCGACACCAGCAGGGTGGAGATGATGGACAGGCCGACCTGCTGGCCCAGGATGCGCACCAGAAAATTTTCGGAGAACACAAAGGGTAGGAACACACATATGGTGGTTAGGGTGGTTGCCGCCACCGCCCGCCACACCTGTCCTACGCCGGTGACGACGGCCTCTTGCGCCGGGCGGCCGCGCCCCAGCTGGCGGTAGATGTTTTCCAAGACCACAATGCTGTTGTCCAAAAGCATGCCCACGGCGATGGCGATGCCCACCAGGGACAGCATATTGAGGGTGATGTCGAAGGCGTAGAACAGGTTCATGGCGATCAGCAGCGAGATGGGTATGGCCGTAGCCACGATCGCCACCAGGGGCAGGTTGCGCAGGAACACCCAGAGGACGCCGACGGCCAGCAGCGCCCCTACTATGGCCAGGGCTTTGATGTCGCCGATATTGTCTTTGATGGCCTCGGCGCTGTCGCTCTGGATGACCAGCTCAACGCCATCGGTTTGCAGGTCGCGGTTGAGTTTGTCGATTGTCTGGCGCGAGGTCTGTGACAGGTTCAGCAGGTTTGCCTGGCGGTCGCCGACCAGGGTGATGGAAACCGCCTCCATGCCGTTGATGCGGGCGATGCTTTCGCGCAGGGCGCCGCCTTCTACTATGGTGGCCATCTGGCCCAGGCGTAGCGGTCCCTGGTCGCGCACGACGATTTCTTCCAGGTCGTCCATGGCCTCCAGGTTGCTGACCAGGGTGACAAATAGGCGCTGGCGGCCGTCCTCCACCTGGCCTAGAAAGCGGCGGGGGCGGGAGGACTGGGAGATGCGCGTTTCGACTTCGGCCAGGGTGAGGCCGTAGCTGTGCAAAACGTCGGCGTTGAGCAGCACTTCCACCAATTGCTGGCGGCCGCCGTATACCGCCACGTTGGCCATGCCTTCTACGCTTTGCAGTTCGGGGACTACTTTTTCGTCGACTACGTTGCGGATTTGATTCAGTGTGCCCACGCCGCGAGCCTGCAGCGACATGAATTGACCACTCAATTGCTCGGTGTCGATCTTGAACACCATGGCCAAAAAATCGTCGCCTAGCTGAGCCCGGGTGGAGGCGACGCGTTCTTCCAATTTGAGGAAGGCGTACTTCTGATTGCTCCGCTGGGTGTAGTAGACGAAGAGAATGGCGCGCTGTTGTTCCACGTACGATTCTATGCGTTCTACGTCTTCCAATCCCGCGATGGCGCTCTCCAGGGGGATCACCGCCTGCCGTTCGATAAAATGCGGATCGGCGTCGCGCTGGCTCTGCACTTGCACTACCAGCATGGGCAGTTCGGCGGCGGGGATGAGTTCCACGGCCAGGCGGTTGTAGGACACGGCGCCCAGCAAGCAGCCGCCGATCAGCAGCATGCACACTAGCACGGGTCTGTGGATGAAGAAGGTAATCACGGCGATCTACTCTTGCGCCGGCCCTACTCGCAGCCGGTCGAGGCGCGCCAGCAGGTGGTAGGCGCAGGGGATCACCGCCAGGGTGAGGGCGGTAGAAGTAAAAAGGCCGCCGATAACGGCAACGGCCATGGGGGCGCGCAGCGCCGCGCCCTCGCCGGCGCCGACGGCCAGGGGCAGCAGCGCCAGTATGGTGGTGGCGCTGGTCATGGCGATGGGCCGAATGCGCGTTTGCCCGGCGTTGAGGATGGCCTCTTGCAGTTCTTGCCCGGCGCGGCGGTTCTGGTTGATGCGGTCGACCAATATGATGGAGTCGTTGACGGCGATGCCGGCCAGCATGATCAAGCCGATGAACGACATCACGTTGAGCGGCATGGCCAGGGCCATAAGTCCGAGGACGGCGCCGACCCCGGCCAGCGGCACGGTGAGAAGGATGGCGAAGGGGTGCACCAGCGACTCGAACTGGGCCGCCATCACCATGTACACCAGAACTACCGCCAGAGTCAATGCAAAGAGTAGGTTGCCAAAGGCGTCCTGGCGCAGCTTTTCTTCGCCGGTTACCTCGTAGCGGTATTCGGGCGGCCACGTTATGGTGGCCAGTTCTGCTTTTACTTGAGCGACAATCTGGTCAAAAGGTCGGTCCGAATTGAGGTGGGCACTCACCGTGGCGGTGCGCATCTGGTTGTTGCGCGTTATCGCCCGGGGCGATTGAGTGGGGACCAGACGCGCCACTTCGTCGAGGTGCACGCGGTGCCCCTGCGGCGCCTCCAACAGGGCGTTTTTGAGCTCCTGCAGCGACAGGCGCGGCCGCTGGATGACGATGTCGCTGTACTCGCCTGCTTGCTGCAGCTGACCCGCCGTCTGACCCGCCAGCAGGTGTTGCAATTGATTGCCTATGGCATCGATACTCATGGAGTGCTGCGCCGCCCGCGTGCGGTCGATCTCCACCTCTATCTGGGGGTGTCCCTGGCCGGCGCCGCTTTCGACGTTGGTCAGGCCGGTTAGGGCGGCCAGCTTTTCTTCTACCTGGGCGGTCAGTTGACTTAGAATGTCCAGGTCTTTGCCTTTGATCTCTACCAGAAGCGGCGGCGCCGTGCGCCCGAGGCTGATCTCCAGGGCCGTTTCTTCCTGGACGAACTGCGCTTCGACATCCGGCAACGCCTCTAACTCGGGGCCGAGGGCGGCAATGAGCGCGGCGGGTGAGAGTGGGCTGTCGGGTTTAAAGGCGATGTGGATGGCGGCGCTGTTCTCGTCCGCCAGTGTCTCCTGGGCGTCGGCGCTGCTGCCAGAAGGGCCGACGCGAGCATACAGGTGGCGCAGGTGAGGGCCAAAGTTCTGGGTGAGGAAAGCTTCGATGTTGCGGACCACGCCCTCGGTGTGATCCAGGTGGGCGCCCGTCGCCAGGGTGAGTTCTACCGAGAGTTCGCCGCGCGCGGTGCGGGGCATGAACTCGCTGCCCAATGTGGGCAGCAGCGCGGCGGTGCCGGCCACCAGGATCAGGCCGGCGAGCAACACCGGGATGCGGAAGCGCAGTAGGCCGCGCAACAGGCCGGCGTAGCGCGGGAAGTGGACGGTGCGGCCGCTGTCGGCGCGGCCTTTGCCCAGCAGGCGGGAGCACAACATGGGGATGACGACCAGGGCGACAAAGAGCGAAGAGAGCAGCGAGAAAGCTACGGTCCACGCCTGTTCGCGGAAGAGTTCGCCGGCGGCGCCGTGCAGGTAGACGATGGGCAGGAAAACGATGATGGTGGTGGCCGTTGAGCTAGTAATGGCGCCGCCCACCTCGCCGGCACCCTGCACTGCCGCGTCGACCAGGGTGGCGCCTTCCTCCAGCTTTCTAAAGATGTTTTCCAGCACCACGATGGCGTTGTCCACCAGCATGCCGGCGCCCAGGGCCAGGCCGCCCAGGGTCATTAAGTTGAGCGACAGATCGCCGAAGTACATCAGGTTGAAGGTGGCGACAATGGAAATGGGCATGGCGATGCTGACCACCGCCGTCACCTCCAGGCGCCGCAGGAAGACGAACAATACCATTACAGCCAAAAAAATGCCGATCAGCCCGGTTTGTTCCACTTCGGTGACCGCCGCATCGATAAAGCGGGATTGGTCGCGCACCACCTCGATGTGGTAGCCCGGCAGCATGCGGCGCAGCACCTGCAATTGCTGGTGGATGCTGGTAGCTGCGTCGATGGTGTTGAAGCGCGCCTCCTTGTATATTTCGAGGCCGATGCAGCGCCTGCCGTCTAGGCGCACGACGTTTTCCGGCTCGCTGAGCGCGGTGCGCACCTGGGCTATTTGGCGCAGCGGCACCGGGATTTGGGCGGCGGCGGTGGCCGTGGTGCCGGTGCGCGCCGCTGTTTCCGGCGTTTTCTGGGCGACGATCAGCTCGTTCAGTTCTTCTACCGAGGCGAACTCTCCCACCCCTCTTATAATGTAGCGGCGCCCCATTTCGACGATGGAGCCGCCCGCCGTATTGCGGTTGGCGTTCTCGATGGTCGATTTGAGTTGTTCCGCTGTGAGGTCGTAGGCTTGAAGGGTGTAGGCGTCGGTCAGTACTTCCACCTGGCGCAGTCGCTGGCCCACCAGCTCCACCGCGGCAATGCCCGGTAGGCGAATCAATTCGGTGCGGATGATGTTTTCGGCGGTGCGGCGCAGGGCGTCCAGGTCGGTTACTTGCGGGTGGTAGAAGGCGGCCACCACCACCGGCCGGGCGTTGGGGTCGTGCTGGCTTACGGTGATCTCCTCTGCGTTGGAGCGCTGGGCCTGGTCGGCCATCATCTTTTGCAGGTCGAGGAAGGCTTCGTCCATGTCGACCTGCCAGCCGTATTCGACTGTGATCAGGGCGCGCCCGGTTTGGGCGATGGAGTGCACGTTTTTCACTCCCCGGCCGCGCGCCGCCACCGCCTCCAGGCGGGAGACGAATTGCCGCTCCATTTCCTCCGGCGGCCGCTCGCCGCCTTTTACTTCGATGAACAGGCGCGGGTTGTCGAGTTCGGGAAAGAGGTCGACCCCCAGGCGCTCGAAGGAGATGTAGCCGAGCAGCAGGATCGCCAGGATCATCATTAATACGGTGGTGGGGTAGCGAACCGCAAAGCGCGCCAATCCGTGCATGGTTACCTACCTCGCAGCGCCCCTGGCGACTTTGACTTTGGAGCGATCGCGCAGGGTTTCAAAACCCTCCACGACCAGCTGTTCGTCCACCTCCAGGCCGCTGAGCACTTCAATTTCCTGGCGGTTGCTCAATCCGGTCTCCAGGCGGCGTTCCAGGGCCAGCCCCTTTTCGACGACGAACACGGCCTTGGCGTCGCGGCGTTCGAGCACGACTTCTTTGGGAATCACCAGGGCCGAGTCTTTGGCGGCCACGGTGACGTCGACCTTAACGAACATGCCGGGGCGGATGGCCAGCGAATCGTTGGCTATGCTCAAGGTCGCTTTAAACATGCGGCTTTCTTCGTCGAGCACGGGCGATACCTGCGCAATGCGGCCGAGCAGGGTGTCGACCGCGGCGCTGCCGTAGTGGGTCACCAGGGCCGTTTGACCGGGCCGCACCCGGTTGATTTCCTTGCCCGGCAGCGACACTTCGGCGTAGAGCACGGCGTATTCCATGATGCGCCCGACCGGGGCTCCCGTTTCCAACCGCTGTCTGGGGCTGTAGTGCGCCAGGTCTACCAAAACGCCGTCAAAAGGTGCGCGGATTTCGAGTTTGGCCAGTTGCAACTGGGCGTTTTTCAGGGCGTAGCGCGCGTCGATAAAAGCGCGCTCGGCCTGGGTGAGTTCGCGCAGGGTAATGCCGCCTTTTTCATAGACGGCCTGTTGTTTTTCGTACTCCCGCTGCGCCGAGGTGAAAGCCAGGTTTTTGGAGTCGATGCTGACCTGATTGATTAGCTCCGGGTTTTCCAGGGTGGCGATCAATTCGTCTGCCTCTACGCGGTCGCCCATGGCGTAGGGCGCGCCGGTGCGCGGGTTGGTCTGCGGCTGGTAGAGGCCGGCCTGCAGGCTTTGCACTTGGGCTTGCTTAGTTGCCTGCGCCGTGCCGGTGGCGGTGACGTATTCGGCGATGGGCCGCCGGGCGACGGTCTCTACCCGCACCGGGATGGCGGATTCGACGTCGATCTGGGGGCCCTCCTCGGCGCAGCCGTAGAGTAGCGCGGCGCCGAGGAGGGCGGCAAGCTGGCGAAATTTCATTGGTCTGTCTCCTGGTCGGCGCCCAGCGCCTGAACGGGCGCGCCGCGGACGAAGTCGTAGAGGGTGCATATTTTTAAATTGAGGAGGGCGAGGCGGTAGTTGATCAGCACGCCAATCTGGTTGATCTGTTCGCGCGACAGCTGGTTCTGGTAGTCGGCGATATCCTTTGAGGATAAATCT
>CAXGRO010000207.1:0-8896 GCA_964012055.1 uncultured bacterium | reverse complement strand
CGCAAGCCGCGAAATATATAAATCCAGCCGCCCGTCGTTGTCGTAGTCGCCCCAGACCACCCCTTTCACGTATCCCACCACATCTACTTCCACCGCAGCGGCAATTTCAGTGAAAGTACCGTCGCCATTGTTGTGGAAAAGTTCGCACGGGTGAATCTCCTCGCCTACCGACTCATTGCCCACAAATAGATCCACCCAACCGTCGTTGTCAAAATCGCCCCAACTCGCCGTTTGAGTAGGGTGTAAGGTGAGCAAGCCGGCCGCTTCGGTGACGTCGACAAAGGCACCGCCGGCGTTGTGCAAGAGCGAGTTGGGGTGACGGCCGTTTGCTTCGCGCCAGGCGCCGCGCAGCACCAGCACGTCGGCGTAGCCGTTGTTGTCGTAATCGGCGTGACACAAATTCAAACCGCCCACAATGCCGTTCAGCCCGGCCTCCGCCGTGCGCTCGACAAAGGTGCCGTCACCGCTGTTCTTAAAGTAGCGCAGCTGGTGACGCAGGCCCCAGGACGAAACCATTAGATCGAGATGACCGTCCCCGTCAAGGTCCTCCATGAGGCCTCCGCCCGACAGTTCCGCCACGTCGAGTCCGTGGCGCGGCGCCACATCTAGAAAGCGCTTGATGTCGTAGTCAGGCGCAAACACTGCGGGGGGAAAAAGGTAGTTGGGCGGCACGTTCTGCGGATATTCACCCAGCGTCATATAGGCGATATTGAGCAGCCAGCGCGCCGATAAATCGCGGGGCTTGTGCTCCAAAACCTGCAAAAAGGCGGCGGCGGCGGCGCGCGATCCGCGCTCAATTTTGTGCACCCCCTCGCCCCGTATGGGCAGCAGGCAGGATTCGATATTATGCCGGACAATGCAATTTTCCTGTTCCCCTAGACGGAGGTGGGCCAAGCCCAACATGAATTGGGCGACGTGGCGCAGATGCGAATCATCGGCAATACCCGCCTCCCCTTGCAATGCTTGCAATTCCTGCACCGCTTCTTCGGATTGGCCATTGCGCAGCAATTCGGTGGCCAGCGTAAGTCGCGCTTCCAAAATCTCTTTGCCGTCCCGGGAGGCTACAGCCGCGTTGCGCAACTCTTCCACCCGACCGCGAAAATACGCCACCCTTTCTGCGTTCATGTACAAATCTACCTCCGGATCTTGGCTCGCGGCGACTTCTTCCAAGCGCTCGACCATGAGCTGGGTCTGGACCACCGGATCTCGATCGGGTCTCTCCTGACAAGCCGCCCCCCCCAAAAGCCATCCCGAAGCGACCGCAATCAGCCCAATGCCCCAAAAACACTTTTTCCCTATCGCCATTTGCGCCAACCTCTACCGGACAATGCCTTCACCTTCCCGCACCACCACGACCTGGTTGCTGGGGAGGCCTTCAAAGCGCTCGACCAGACCGCTGGGCCAACGCACCTCCAGCAGGTCCACTGCGGTGCGCTGCCCCAGGCCAAAGTGGAGCCGGAGATCGCTGTGGCAGAGGTAACTCGAACCGCTCCTCACCTCGCCTACTTGAGTTAAATCCCCTGCCCGCACTTTTACCCGCGCCCCAATGCCGTCGCGATTGCTCTTTACGCCCACGGCCTTGACCAGCAACCAGTTATTCTCATTGCCGCCCTCATTGCGCAACAGGGTTGGCAGGTCGTTCAAGTTCAGAACCAGGATATCTATATCGCCGTCCTCGTCATAATCGCCAAAAGCGGCGCCACGGCTCACTTTTTTGATGCGCAGCCCCTCCCCCGCACTTGCCGAAATCTCATCAAAAGTGCCGTCGCCCAAGTTTTCAAAAAGCTGATTGGTCTGGGCATAACTGACCCCCAAATTGGCCCGGTCCAATTGCGGGAAAAGATGGCCGTTGGCGATAAAAAGATCTTTATCGCCGTCGTTGTCGTAGTCGAAAAACTCCGTACCCCATGCCAAAAACTTAAAGCTCTCCTCGCCGATACCGGCGTCAAAACTGAGATCTGAAAAGAACGCACCCGCGTCGTTGTGGTAGAGCGTATTGGTCTGTTCCCAAAAATTGGTGACTAGTATATCTTGAAACTCGTCGTTGTCGTAGTCACCGTAGGCAATGCCCATACACCCCTGGGCCTCGCCGCTTTCGCCGTAGGCCGCGCCCAACATCCAGGCGACCTCGACAAACGTCCCATCGCCGTTGTTCTGGTAGAGGTAATTGGGCCCTGTGTCGTTGGCCACGTAAATATCCTGATCGCCGTCGCGGTCGTAGTCGCCGCTGACGACGCCCATGCCGTAGAGCTTATCTTTGTCCACCACGTTGGCCGCCGCGGTCGCATCGGCAAAAGTGCCGTCGCCCTCATTGCGATACAGTATGTCCGCTCCTCCGCGCATACCGCGAGGTCCAAAGTGAACCCGCAAACCTTTCCACGTATAAGACCTATCGGGAGTGGTTTCTATGAAATGTTTAAAATCGACATAATTTGCCACGTACAGGTCTATATCCCCGTCGCCGTCGTAGTCGAAAAACGCACAGCCCGTGCCAAATCGCTCATCGCCCACGCCCGCTTCGTCGGTCACATCTACAAAGGTGCCGTCGCCCTCGTTGCGGTACAGCACGTTGCGGCCGTAGTTGGTTATATAGATGTCCAAGTCGCCGTCGTTGTCGTAATCGGCAACGGCGCACCCCATCCCCCAACCCGTATCGCCCACGCCCGCTTCATCGGTCGCGTCGGCAAAAACGCCACCGTTGTTTTTATATAGCGCATTTCGCGGGTAAATCCCCTCCGGGAAACCGACCACCTTTGAGCCGTTCAAAAGATATACGTCGAGATCGCCATCGTTGTCGTAATCAAAAAACGCGACACCACCCATCATTGTATCTACCACGTACGTCTGTTCGCTGTCGCCGGAGACGTTTTTTAAATCGACGCCCACGTCGGCTGCCACATCGACAAATTGCACCTGGCCATCACCCTGTTTTCCGGTGGCAGATTCAAAATCGAAAAAAAAGATGAAAAACAAAAAGAGAATGCGCATAGAAGTGAAATCTTAGGAGATCCTGTGACCGAGTATAGGATCGGTGTTAAGTCCGCTCAAATGACAGCCATCGCCGTCGCAAACTCTAAAAGCGGCGCAACCAGTTAGACCATATAGAAACGCATCATGACCGCACATCATAAGGATACCAATTAGAAACAACAGTGGATACACGGTGAATCCTTTCGTCTTGGAACGACCGACGACTGAAGGAGTTCCGCAGGGCCACGGCCGCGCTGCATGGAGGATTAAAGTACTTTCACAATGGCCCTGTCGACCGCCTCAAAGTCTACCTCCAGGCCAAGTCCGGGCGCCTTTAGTGCATGTACGTATCCCTCCTCGTCAATCCTTATGACATCTTTGGAGACGTGGTCCATAATGCCTTCCGGAACCGGCAATTCGAAAAAATCGCAGTTTTCCATAGCGAGCATGGCGTGAAAACAGGCCGCCTGTTCCAGGGCGCTACCCCAGCTGTGCGGCTCGCACTTCAGATCAAAGGCCTCAGCCAGGTGCGCGGCCTTCAGGACCCCCGTTATCCCCCCCTCCAGGCCGCACTTGAGAATGTCGGTGGCGTCGCGCCGAATATACTCGGCCAGGGTGCGCAACCCCATGGCCTCCGCTTCCGCGATGGCCACGTCGAGAGAGCGGCACAGGTCGACGTAGGCGCTGATATCCGTCTCTGGCAACGGATCTTCGTACCAGTAGAAATTTAGTTCGTCGAGCGCCCGGCCCACTTTCATCGCCCCCCAGCGGTCGTAGGCCATGCACGGATCCAGCATCAGGATCATTTCGTCTCCCACCGCTTCTCTGACGGCGCGGCACAGAGCGATGTCTCTCCGCCAATCGCCGCCCCAATAGGGGTGCAGTTTAATGGCCCTATAACCGCGCTCTTTGCACTGCAGCGCCAGATTTACATAGTCCTTTTCGGCGGGCAATTGAATAAAACTGGCGTAGGCCAGCATTTTATCGCGAAAGGCTCCCAAGAGTTTGTAAACCGGCAATTTGAGCGCCTTACCGGCAATATCCCACAGTCCTATATCCAGGGTAGTAACGGCGTGCTCCGATCTCCCGAACGAGGCGGCGACTTTGAGCCGGTCAAACGGATCGGCGCCAACCGACTCCTCCTTGTGCGCCACCAGATATTCCGCCGTTTCCGGACTCGCCGCAGCATACCCCTCTATACCCGTGTCTGTAGTGATGCTTACTATGGCCGAATCCCTCATACCCCATGACAACCTGGACCAATCGATCAGAGAGAAGGGCTCCACATCCCGATCGACTAATTTCAAGGGGGTGAAAATGTGGGCTTTTACATCGGTTATTTCCATGCCTACCTTTCCCCAAATATCACTCCCACTAACGATATTTGTCGTAGTCTCCTTTAAACTCCAACCCTAAGACCTCGCGCGTGCGCCCCACATTGCAATGCGCCTCGGCTTCGGGCGGCCCCACCACGTGCAAGACATCAAATTCCACGGTCTCAGATTCCAGCGCCAGGCGGCAGGCTTCGGCCAGGTCGTGGCGGCACACCCAACCCGTGTTAAATTGTCCCAATTCCTCGCGCTGCCTCCCCAACCCGATGCGAGTATCGATAATATAGTCGGGCCGCAGTACAATAGTCGACAGCCCGTAGCCGTCGTAGAATTGGCGACACATCTCCTCTTGCAAGCGCTTGCACACCGCGTACTGGCTGGCATCGGGCCGCCGCACTTCCGAAGAGAAGAACACCCCATCGGGATGTATGGTCTGGCACGACCCTATGTGCACCACGCGCCGCACTCCGCCTTGCCGCGCCGCTTCGAGCACATTCCACAATCCTTTCAAATAAATCAGCCAGGGTTTGTCGTCGTTCACCCCTTTGCTCTGCCCCGCCCCCCCCGCCGAGTAGAGTATCATGTGCAAGACGGCATCCACCCCATCCAACGCCCGCTCCACCACTTCGTAGTCTGCAATATCCCCGTAGATCTTCTCACCTTCATCCCAATCGCCGTCAATCTTCGTCCACGCCTCCCAGGCCTGCAGCCCCAGATCACAAGCGCGCACCTCGTGCCGCCCACTAACATTGCTCAAAAACGCCCGCCCCAACCACCCGGCGGCGCCAAATACGGCAACTTTCATCTTCCTTCTCCTATGATATTATCTAATCTATTCGACTATCGCTTATTGGATGAGGTGATCCCAGAGCGGGTTTCAAAGGGCCTGTCCGCAGAACAGCGGACAGGCCCTTTGACCTCGGAACCGGGCAGGATGCCCGGCGAGAATGAGCGAGGGACCACCCTCTCAACACGTACCAAGAGAACGCACCAAAACTAACCGCCTACGCCACCCGATAAGCCCGCTCAAAAATCCGCTCCAAACTCTCCACCAACTCCTCCGCCGAAATCTCGCGCGCCACCATATAGCGATTCCACTCGTTCCAATACTGCCGGTAAAGAAAAGGATCGGCACCTTCGAGGCCGTGAGAAAAAGGGAAAAAACGCTCCGTATCCCCCAAAATCAAATCCAACCCCTGCTGCACATCGGGCAACGGCATGCCCGGATAAGCGCTGATCAACAGCGCCTGCTTCACCATCTGCTCCTGAAACCAGTGGCCGCCAATCAAACGCAAGAACTCGGCGGCCAATTCGGGATGTTTAGCCTTGGCCGGAATGCTGAAGGTGGTGACCGAGCCGATCAATTCACGCACGTTGCCCACCCCCCCTTCCACCTGCGGAAAGCGAAAAGCGTAGAGGTCAAAATCGTCGCCCACCACCGAGGTGCGACCGCTGGTAAACCACGACCCCACTAGCACCGTGGCCGCCCTGCCCTGCCAGAATAACATCTCCGACTCGATGTGGTTGAGGCCGGCAAAGTCCTCTATAAAATACCCCCGGTCGAGCATGTCGCCGACCATGCGCGCCGCCTGCAAAAAACCAGCGTCAGTCCATTTGACACTGCGCTGCGGGTCGCGGAAAGCCCGGCGCACCGCGTCGGACCCCAGAAGGCGCTGGGCCAGGTGGTCGAACCACCAGGTGGTGTACCAGTGGATGCCGTCTTGGGTGATGGGTGCCACGCCGATGCGTTTGAGGCGCTCGCAATTGTCGAGGAACTCCTCCCAGGTGGCCGGATTAATATTGGCGCCAGCTTTTTTATATAAATTGGCATTGCAGTAGAGTTGCAGCGATATGACAAACCACGGAACCGCGTAGAACCGCCCCTTGTATGTCAAGGTGCCGTGGTAAAGCGGCGATATAATATCGTACCAGGTCTTGTCGGGCTCGCCGTAGGCCGGCCGCTGCAAATAATCGGTTATGTCGAGCACGTGTCCTTGTTCGACGTAGGAATAGGTGAGGCCCGTCTCAGCCGTGGCAAAACGCATGATGTCGGGCGGGTTGCCCTCCATCACCCGGATCATCAACTCCTGGTAGCCACCGCCGCCGCCGCTGGCTGGCTCGATACGAATCTCGGGATGCTCTTTCTCGAAGATATCGACGGCCTTCCACATCAGCTGATTGAACGGCACCTCGCCGGCGCGCGACTGCAACTGCGAAATCTCCATAACCGTTCCGTCGGACTTATAGGATCCGCAACCCCAGGCCAGCGCTCCGGCCCCCAGACATTTGAGAAAATTTCGGCGCTCCATTTTTACCCCTTTATAGCCCCTACGGTCAATCCCTCTGTAATGCGGTCCTGCAAGAGAATGAAAACGATGATCAACGGCAACATAACGATGACCAGACCGGCGAAGAGTTCGGTCCAGCGCGATTCGGTAGACATATTCCAGAACAGCGTCTGTAAGCCGCGCGCCAGGGTGTAGAGTTTGCCGCTGCGCAAGAGGATGAGCGACCAGAAGAACTCGTTCCAGGTATTGATAAAACTAAAAATGGAAACCGTGATAAGCCCGGGCTTGGCCAGCGGCAGCATGATCATCCAAAACGTCTTCCACGGCGACGCCCCGTCCATCAGCGCCGCTTCTTCCATTTCGGTGGGCAGGGTCCTGAAAAACCCCGTGAGCACAAATATGGAAAACGGCAAGCCCCCGGCGATGTAAATAAGAATCAATCCCAGGTGGCTATTGGTCAGCCGCATGTGGCGCATCTGCACAAAAAGCGGAAAGAGGTAGAGCATGGCCGGCACCATCATGGCCGCTAGAAAGAGGTAAAACAGCAACTGCCGCCCCTTAAACACCACCCGCGCCAGCACATAGGCTGCCATCGCCGCCAGCAACAAGGTACCCGCCGTCGCCACAAAGCTGATATAGGCTGTGTTAAAAAAATAACTGCCAATTTCGGCGTTCGCCCAGGCGTAGGCGTAATTGCTCCAAAGCCAATCCCCGGGCAGCGCCCAGGTGCTGGCAAAGAATTCGGCGTTGGATTTAAACGAGGTGTAGATCACCCAGGCCAGGGCCACCGCTGAACTCAGGCAGTAGAAGGCCAGCAGAAAAATGGTAACGCCCTTTAAGGTTAAGCCACGGATTGCCGATCGCAGATTTTCCATAAATGCGCTCAATACTCTATGGTTTCGCGGCGCATCAGCTTATTGACCAGTAAACTGACCACCAGCACCAGAAAAAACATGATCACCCCCATGGCCGAGGCGTAACCGATGCTCTGTCCCTGGAATCCCGCCCAGTACAGGTAGGTGCCGATGACTTCGGCGACGTTGGGGTAGCCGCGCGTGATGACAAAAATAAGGGCGAAGGCCTGTACCGAACCGATGATCCACAACACCACCAGAATTTGCACAACATCCCACAAAAGCGGCAAAGTGACGTGGCGGAACTGCTGCCAGGCGTCGGCCCCGTCCAGTTCGGCCGATTCGTAAAAGCTGAGTGGGATCTTCTGCAACCCCGCCAGGAAGAGAATGACGTAAGTGCCCAGACCCTGCCAGATCATCGCCACCGTAATGGCCGGCAGCGCCGTGCCCCGGCGGCCCAGCCACGGCTGCGTCCACGAATCCAGCCCCAGGCCGCGCAGGGATTCGTTGAGCAAGCCGATGACCGGGTTGAAAATACTGCCCCACAGCACTGCGGTGACCACTACCGACAATAAAGTGGGCGCAAAGATAATAA
The DNA here is from genome assembly GCA_964012055.1 of uncultured bacterium. Classification (GTDB taxonomy): domain Bacteria; phylum Latescibacterota; class UBA2968; order UBA8231; family UBA8231; genus CAXGRO01. Next base: position 858 of record CAXGRO010000207.1, on the reverse strand, counting down.
ATTTAAGCAGGCGCTCGAACGGCGGTTTTTTAGACAAGACCACTGCGAAAAGCAGGCTGAGGGGAAAAATCAACACAAAGCCCAACACCGAAAAATACGCCACGTTCTCCAACGACATGACAAAGGTGTGGTCGTTGAAGGCGCGCACGAAATTGGCCGCCCCAACAAACTCCTTTTCCGGCGTGATGCCCGACCAGGAAGTGGCGGAATAATAGAAGGCATTGATCGCTGGCACCACAAAGAAGATGGTGTGCAGCAGCAGTGCAGGCCCCAAAAGCGGCAGTATGAGTTTGCGCAGTTCTCGCTGTATCATCGTCGTCAATTCGGCAAATACCGTCCTCGTTCGGACGGCGTTATTCTCTAATGCGGCACTTTCTAAATATTCAACCTAATAGCAGATATTGGACCATATGTCCCCCGACTTACCAAGCCCATGCCCGCTCTAAGCTAAATCCAAATTACGTCTTACGCAGCCATGAAATTACTCAACTTATTTAGCCGCGGTCAAGTTCACCCAACACATTCTTCGTACATTTGCCCTAGAGCACATATATTTTGTATTTTCAAGACAATTATCTAACGGCATACAGGTCGCCTGGCGAGACACTCCAAATTGCTGTCTCTACACTTATTTGGCTATAACGGATCCGCACCTAGGAGACGTCTTAAATGCAAAAACTCCTATTCGTAATCACCCTACTCTCTCCCCTCCTCCTCCACGCCCAGGGGTTTCGCCTCCAATCCGATCAACTTGCCATCGAACCCCAGCACTGGGCCAATTGGAATTTTCCCGCCGCCACCTTCGAATTTACCGAACAGGGTGTGTTGCCTGCCCACGTCCTGGCCATCAGCAACGCC
>CAXGRO010000206.1:0-8938 GCA_964012055.1 uncultured bacterium | reverse complement strand
CACCACCATGCTCACCTCCACCGACGACGGCCACACCTTCCACACCCCCACCGTAGTCGCCCTCGACCCCGATGCCCGCCTCAACCTGTGCGACGCCCGCTTCGAGCGCCTGGCCGACGGCCGTCTGGTCGCCCTGCTGTGGACTTTCCTGCAAGAGAACGAGGAAACCATCGACGTCCACGCCGCCTTCTCCTCAGATGACGGCCTCACCTGGACCAAACCCCAACCCCTGGGCTTCGTCGGTCAGATCACCGCCCCCCTGCGCTTGCCCTCCGGCGCCCTCATCGCCGCCAGTAATTATCGCCTCTCACCTGAAGGTATTCGCCTGTGGTATTCCCCCGACGCCGGCCGCACCTGGGACACCGATGACCCCATACAAATGTGGGATGCCGACGAGAAAAAAATCGTCGGCACTGTAGCGACACAAGGCCAACCTGCAGAACAAAACGAAGGGATCTGGGAAGCCCTGCAACATTTCACTTTCGGTACCCCCGATCTCCAATACCTGGGCAACGACCGCATCCTCCTGACCTATTACGCCACTCTAGACGAGATTATCCACATTCGGGCTTGTGTGTTTCGGCTGTATTTTAAGTGATTGCGTTAGAATTAACTGGGCGTTTTCGTGTAACGCGGTAAGCGAAGGATCACCCCCTCACCCACCGCCAGCAAAACAATCACTTCCCCAACTTATCCAGAACATTCCTAGTAATCTGCGCCACAACCCCTTCTTTATAAAGCCCGTGCCCCCACTCAATAGTCGCTGCATTAAACACCGTTCCCGCAAACTCACTCTCATTAATCGCCACCGTCCCATAACACTCAACCACCCCTTCCTCCCCCCCCTCCCGCACCAACATCCTGCCGTCCGCCCCAATACACTTGGCCAAAGCAACAATGCGATATTCGGGCGACACCCCGTCGCTGCCCGTATAGCGCGGCCGCCCGTCGACAAACTCGATATCGGCCGCATCCGCCTCAACCCCCACAATCGAATCCTCGCGCCCGAACTCATCGCCTTCCGCCAACCCGGTGCCGGCAAAAACCCAGTGGTCGGCGTCAACTACTCGGTAATAGCCCCAGTCTTCCGTAGTCGGAGCCAAGAATACATTGGGCACATCTGTTTTTGTATTGATGTAAGACGTGTAAAAAACGCCGATGGTGCGCTGGCGTAGATCGTCGATAAAACACCAATAAGACGTCTCGGGTTTCTCCGGCGTCGGCCAATCGTGGTAGTGGGGTTTACTGCAGAAAATTTGCCGCTCTTCGTTGCGCAGTTCGATCTCGTGGTAAAAACAATTGCCGCCAAAGAGTATCAAATTACCCCCCCGACGCACGAAATCCTGCAATTGCAAACACTCGCCGCGACTGTTGTACTCGTCGTGGCCTATGCGCAAGTTTGCTTTGTAGTGACTCAATAAGTCGGGCTCGGCGTCGTGGTTGCCGTTAATACAATAATCGACCTCGTACCCCTCTGCTTCGAGCCAGGATACAAAGAACTGGTCCCAGATGTAGAAATTGCCCAGCCAGTCGGCCGGTAAGGGGCGCTCAAAACTCAGGACCTTGGCATGTGCCCTGTCGGTGGAACAATAATCGTAAAAACACTTGCCGCCGACGTTGTTGTAAGCCTGGTAGGTATTGCTGGCAATGGTCAGCAATAGCGGCGCCCTGGGTTGTCGGGGGCGCACCACAAAGAGGATCTCTCGCAACCCTTGCCCGGTCGCAAAGGTCGCGATATACACTCCGCTGGACCAATCATCAGGCACCTTGAAAGAAGTGACCGGATCCCAATCGTACCCCTGTTCGTATCCCAAATCGGGCACCTCCTGCAAACGCCCCTCCAAGCCACTTATACTGTGTATTAATTGCCGTTGCGCCCCCTCGCGGAAGATGAAGATATCGTAATATGAACGCGAATTAGAAATGTGGAAGGAAATCTCTTCACCCTGGCGCACGCTCATGCGGCCGGGGTAGCCCCCTTCCATCAATTTCCAATTGGCATTGGCGTCGAGTTCGTGATGCGCCCAGATGTGTTCGCGTTTAATGGCCATTATAAAAACTCACGGAAATTTGTGGTACGGTCCTTCTTCGCGATAGCGCCGCGCGTGGCGGTCTATGCGATCCCAATCGAGTTCGATGCCCAGGCCGGGGCGGTCGGGCACCGCGATATGACCCTGGTCAAATTCGAGCAGCCCATCAACTACCGTATCCCCGTCGAGCAATTGGTGCATCACCTGGTGGCCGTCGGCCTGGTTGGAAACGGCCGCCATGATTTGCAGCGACGCCAGCGTCGTAATTCCAGTCTCACCGCCCACCCCGTGGCGACAAATCGGCAAGCCGCCCGCCGCCGCCACCGCCGCAATCTTCTTCAGATTTAAAATGCCGCCCGACTCGTGCAAGCCCACCGTAATCACATCGGCGGCTTGCTTTTGCACCACGGCCATAGCCTCGTGTTCGGTAAAACAGCCCTGGTCTATGGCCAGCGACATGGGCACCGAGCGGCGGATGTGCGCCATGCCGTCCATATCGGCCCAGTAGATGGGCTGCTCGACGAAGTCGATATCGTATTGCGCCAGTTCGCGCAACATCTGTATGGCCTCGCCCACCTGCCAGGCTTGATTGGGGTCTATGCGCAACCGCGTCCCCTCCCCCAGCGCCCGCCGCACCGCCTCCACACAGGCCAAATCGCGCTGTCGCCCCAGCCCCACTTTCATGTAGATCACCTCAAACCCGCGCTCCTGCCACAGCCGCGCGTCGGCGGCCAGTTTTTCTGGATCGTTGCCCTGCAAAAAGCCAAAACAACTGATGCGGTCGTAAAATTTGCCGCCCAGCAGCCGGTGCACCGGCTGGCCGCAGGCCTTGCCGACAATATCCCACAGCGCCATCTCCACCCCGGCCAGGGCCTGGTTGGCAAAACGGCGCATATCGTCCCACTTGCCCTGGCGGTAGAAGCGGTGGAGAAAGAGTTCCACGTCGAAAGGACTCATTCCCATTGCCGCGCGGCCTGCTTCGTTGACAATGCTGGCAATGGCCTCCGCCGAGCGGTCGCCGCAGGCCTCGCCAATTCCGCTTATGCCCTCGTCGGTTTCCACTTCGACCAGCACCGAGTTGACGCCGGCGTCGGCGCCCTGGCTGTAGTAATAAATCTCTTTATTGGGAATGGCCAATATGGTGGCTTTAACATTTGTTACTTTCATCGCTACCCCTCTAAACCCCCACAGCCCGCAGCACGACATTTTGCGCCGCCAACTCCCAAACCTCGTTGTAGACGGACGGCTTGGGCCGCGCCGGCGGGTAGCCGGGCGGGACGTTATTCGGGTCGATCAACTCGTGGCGATCCAACCCGCGCGGCTGGTCCAACCACTCGCGCTCTTCGGGCGCCGCCGTCACTTCGCGCCGCAAGATAAACTCGGCGTGATCAAAAGCCGTAATGGCCACGTGGGCCACAAAAATGCGGCTGACCTCCTCGCCGTCCCAGGTGGCCAAGTCCGGCAATAGTACCGGTCCGGTGCACACTTGAAATTCGGCGTCGGCGACATTGAGGTTAATTAGATTCACCGGGTATTCCACCACCACGCTAAAACCACGCTCGTCGCGGTAGGTGGTGCGCGCATTGAGCAGAGCGTTGTCCAGCGATGCCTGGACAATGCCGGCCGCGTCGTGCAACTCCTCAATTTCATCAAACGTGCGTATGTCGATTACGTGTCCCGCGTACCCCTCGCTGAGCGATTTTTTTGCGGACGGCTCGTCTTCATAGCTGGGGCGCCGGGCAATCGTCGGTGAGGAATTGCGGCTAAACGCCATGCGCCACTCGCCACTGGGCACCTGAAAGAGATTGCGCCGGGCGATGGTGTATTCGCTGCGGCATGGGGCTCCCAAAAAAAGCTCAGTGGTTTTGCCGGTGGCTTCTTCGGTTATAGCGCACTGCGCTTCCAGATTAAAACGCACGTGGTAGACCTGGCCGTTTATGCCGACAAAACCGCCCGTCCATTTGTAATAGGGGTCGGGTTGGTATGGGTGCGCTTCCCAGGTAAAAGTAGAGCGCGGAAAATTGATCATTGCCTATCTCCTTGCTTAGCGGACGTTGGTCGGTGTGCAGCGGACGGCGATTTTTTGCGATTTGCAACGCAATGCGAGCTTAACGGATATTACGATTGTTATTAAATTTTCTGTTTTTATTAAAAAGTTCCACCACCTTGAATCATTAGAAGTTGTGAACCTTCTAAATGACTTACCCCGATCTTACCATAGAAATAACTGCCAAAATTATATCTTCCACCAATGCTATACCTAACCAGATCTAAGAAATCTTCTCTCCTTAAATAGCCTGTCAACTTATGATTTTGACTCCAAACATAAGGCAACTTTCTTTCGAGATATAAATCAGTCTCCGTTTTATCGCTTGACCTAAGTTGAGTAAAAGCAACTCTATCACTGCGTGTAACTCTTTGGACTTCCCACACGTAAATAGGGGGATTAATAGTATTTACCCTATAAGCAAAAGCAAGAACAAAATTATTGTATTGGTATGTTAATCTATTATGCCAGGGTCTGTGTGAATCCAATCTTTCGTCTTCTACGCCGCCAATTCTCGGCCCACCCAAAATGGCAAGATTATACTCAAGGTTAGAATATTGCAAAGTCATTTCAGCCCCTACATCGGCCCTGGGCAATGAATCTAAAAGTGCACTATGTGCTATTGTAGCTAGCTTGTAATCTAAGAATCGTTCCTCCCATATTAAGTTTTCCCTAAATCTTCCAAATCTTATTTCTTTAATTATATTGTCGGGCTTATGTGTAAAATATCCTTCTGTCAATTGAGCAGTGCCCATATCTCCTTCAAAATCCATTAATAGAGTTGCAATAGAAGACTTATTGACTTTTTTATCAATTTTTACTAACGCATCAAATCCAAGTCTTCCCCACTCGCTCTTATCTTTATTTTCTGGATCAAATTTAAAAAAGTTCGGAGTCCAATTTGAATCTATTGCTGTAATATTAATCTCTACATTTGTTTCTCTTCTTAGAATTCGCTCGAGATGGCTTTCACCCGCATCGTCCTCTGCTTTAGATAAAGTAGGAGCAAGACCAAGAAACCCAATTATTGACGTGAACATTAAATCTTTCTTAATCATAATTGGCACTTTCATTTTGGCTCAGCTACTGCATGGTGCCTGCAATTACCGGAAAGATCGCGGTCACTAATCGTGCACTTTAAAGTTGAATAGACCTTTATAAATTGCCCAACCGATCTTTGACACTGGTTGGCATCCAGCCGGTTTCTATGCCCAAATCGCCCAGGATAATCTGGGCGCTATTATACCCCGGCAGTCCCGTGACGTTGCCGCCGGGATGACAACAGGAACTACACAAATAAAGCCCCTCCAAGCAAGTCCGATAATGGCCAGCGCCGGGAAAAGGCCGGTCGTATCCAACCTGGCCGTTGGTAAAGGCGCCCACCAACAAGTCGCCCTCCCTCATATTGGGGAGTGTGCGTTCGATGTCTAGCGCACTGCGGGTGAACGAATCGACGACGGCTGTTTCTAAATTGGGTGCGTATTTTTTCCAGGTTTTTAGCATGGCGCCGCCATGGCCCTCTTTCTCCCCATCCCAATTCGCCGCATCCCCTCTCAAATAATAGGGCAACTTTTCCCACATAAATGCCGTGTGTTTACCCGCCGGCGCCTGGGACGAATCGAAACGGCTTGGACAACTGCCCCACATAACCGGCGGCGGAATGGTCCCCTGTTCGTGATGACGGATGATCTGGGCGAATTGATCCACGTGTTCCAACCCCAGAATCACCATAAACGCGTTGTCTAATTCGGCCTGATTCTCGGCCGCCCGGTAGCGCGGTGCCTCGTCGAGGTTGAGATAGAGGCCAAAAAGCGGCGCGAGCAAATTGTATTTAAACTGCCGCGCCCGCCGGCGCCACGGCCCGGGCACGCATTCCTCGTCCAATAATTTCAGGAAAGTCTGTTGGGGGTTTAGGCCCGAGGCCACAAAATGTCGCGCTTTGATCCGCCGCCCATCCCCGGTCTCCACGCCCACCACCCGTCGTCCTTCCACTATCAGACGCCGCAATTCGGTATGCAAAAGAATCTCGCCACCGTTTTCCTCCACCGCCCCCACCAGCGCCCGCGCCAACTGCGCCGAGCCACCGACGCACATTTGCGCCTTGCCCGGGCTGGCCAGCAGCGCCGCAATGTGGTGACCAAAGCCCGGGCAGCGCAAGTCGACCTCGCGCAAGCCATTGAAGAACAACAACCCCGCCTGAATCACCGGGTCGGTGAACTCGCGCTCGACAAACTCCAGCGGCGACAGGGCACTCACTTCCAACAACATGCGCCCCTCCGCACTTTTTTCCAATAAAGCCCGACGCTCTTCTATGGGCAGCGGCGGCCCCTGCGCCTCGGGAATGAGGATCTGCTCTACGATCGGCAAAAAATCGTCGCGCCAACGCCGCAACGTCGCCGCATCCTTGTCACTAAAACGCGCGAACGACTCGGCCGTGCGCTCAAAATCGGTCCACCAGGTCAACGCCGCCCCGCTCTCCAGCAAGAGCGCCACATTGAGTTCGGGCTCCAAATAAACGGCGCCGCGGCGTTCCAACTCCAAATCGCGGTACCAGGGCATCTGGGTCAGCGCCCGGTGGTAAAAGGAATGCGTATTGTGTAAAAAACCAGGATGGCGCCGGTCTTCTATGGTAGCCAACCCGCCGCCGGCCACCTGCCGCCGCTCGACGCACAGCACCTGCAGCCCGGCCATGGCCAGATAGGCCTGCAGCACAAGGCTGTTGTGGCCGGCGCCCAGAATGATGCCGTCATATTCGGCGTCCATGTCAATTTTAGCTAAATTGGCGGAATGCCGGCTTTTCTCCCGGTACCGGAGAATTTTGGAAAGCGCCTCGTCGCAAAACCGCCTCTACACCGCCTGCCTCTTCCACGCGTTGCTGCTGGGCAGTTTTGGCCTGGGCGTCCACGGCCTCCGGGTCCAGCATGGCGCGCAACGCCCCCTCAAAGTTCTCTGCGATGCCGCTGCTGGCGGCGTCGCCGGCCAAATCGTTCTGCTCCAGCGGGTCGCTCTGCAAATCGAAAAGCTGATCCCGTTCGCCGACGTGGTGCATGTATTTGTAGTGCCCGTCGCACAGCATGTACGACGCGTTGTGCGTGCCCACCGCGTGGTACTCGCCAAACACCGTGCGTTCTCTGTCGTTTCCCCTTGCAATATTCCACAGCGACTCACCCGGCAAGTCCGCGTCTTCCGCGGCCAACTCGGCGCCGACGGCTTCGACGATAGTGGGAAAACAATCGACCAGCGAAACCGGCGTATTAACTACCTTGCCCTGCGGCACATCGGGGCCTGCCATAATCAGCGGCACGGCGGACGCTTCTTCGTACAAGGTCATTTTGCCGAACATGCCCCGCGCCCCCAAATTCTCGCCGTGGTCGGAGGTGTAGATGATGCGCGTATCTTCTTCTAATCCGCGCTGCCGCAAAACCTCCAACACCCGGCCGATCTGCCGATCCAAATGAGTACAGGCCCCGTAATAGGCGGCCGTAAATTTGCGCACCGTCGCCTCGTCAAACGGCTCGTTAAATCCGCAAAAGCGGCGCGTGTAGTCGAGTACCGGGTGAAAGGTCCACTCGTCGGGCTGCCACAGCGGCGCCAGCGGGATCTCGTCGAGCGGATATAAATCAAAGCAATCGGGCGGCGAAATATAGGGCGGGTGCGGACAGACCAGGGAGAGAAAAAGCGCCCACGGCCGTTCCCCCTGCCCGTGGCGCTCCAACCACTTAATCCCCTCATCGGCATTGTTCTGGTCGTATTGGAGATACGTCGACTCGCCCGGCCCGGCCCCTTCAATGCCCGGCCGCCCGTTGCGCAAAGGCGGGTTGTCGCGGATACAGCCCAATACGTCCCCCTGACCTTCCACCACGTACAGCGGGTCGATCTCCTGGCTAAAACCGTGGTCGTACTCGGCGCCGCGAAAGTGCAATTTGCCGATCGAATCCACCTGAAAACCCTGCTCCCGCAAACGGTGCCCCCAACTTGGTACCCGGCCGTCGTAGGCAATGCCGTTGTCCCAATAGCCAATCTGGTGTACGTAGCGCCCGGTGGCCAGCGACGCCCGCGCCGGCACACAAATGGGGCTGTTGGTATAGGCGTTGGTAAAGCGCGCGCCGCGCGCCGCCAGGCTGTCGAGGTGCGGGGTTTGCACCACCGGATGGCCGCAACAGCCGGCCGCATCCCAGCGGTGCTGGTCGGAGAGAATAAAAAGTAAATTTTTGGCTTCCATAATAATCGCCCGACCTCCGCCGGGTGGGATAAACCGCCCACTTGCAAAGCGGCAATTTACTGATCTATGCGATAGAGCGGTTCCAGGCCGGCGGCAACACGCTCGACGTTCTCGGCCGCACATGCCGCCCGCTTTCTCGCCGTGCCGTCCGAAACGCCCGCCGTGTGCGGTGTCACTATCACATTGGGCAATTGGTACACCGGCAAATTGTGGTCGGGCGGTTCCTCGGCAAACACATCCAACCCGGCGCCGCCCAACTGCCCCTGCTCCAGCGCCTTATAGAGCGCCTCTTCGTCGGCCAACGCCCCGCGCGCCACGTTGATGACGCAGGCCGACGGCCGCATCAGAGCCAAACGCCGGGCGTCGATGGTGTGCCGCGTTTCGTCGTTGAGGTGCAGGTGGAGCGATAAGAAATCGCACTCGCCAATCAGGCGATCCATGTCTTCCGGCCCCCCGATAAAATCGGGCTGCAATTCGTCGAGAATTTCTTGCTCGATCGGCCGCACGTCGGTGGCCGAAATCTTCATGCCAAAGCCTTTGGCCCGCCGCGCCAACTCCTGGCCGCTGGCGCCAAAACCAATGATGGCCAGATGCGCCCCCACCAATTCGGTGGCCAGCGGCTTGTAGAGCACCCCCTGG
>CAXGRO010000205.1:0-8955 GCA_964012055.1 uncultured bacterium | reverse complement strand
TGAGAAAGAATACTACCTCCTCGGTGAAATAGAATGGGGGTCGGAGGAATTCCACGGCACCTTAGTTGGACAAGCCGTGGGTGAATCGTTGCAGAAGATGGCGACGGAATTGAGTAAGGTCATCAATCCGCCGCCCGAGTTCACAGTTTCCACACCCAAAATAATAGACATTGTCAATGGCCAAGAAGCTTATATTAATGTAGGTTCGGCAGGTGGGGTGGAAAACGGCGACAAATTTGGCGTGTGGGACAAGGGGCGTGAGCTTAGAGATCCACAGACGGGCGTTTATTTAGGACACTCCCTGCCCCGCAGGGTCGGAGTAGTGCAAGTGAGTCAAATTCTCAATGAACATCTGTCCATAGTAAACATCTTGGAGGGCACGAACGCCATCGAGCGCGAATTTGAGATTCGAGGAGAATGAGAGGCCAGTACGAGTGAAGGTAATGTCTTTTTTTTCTGTAGGTATCTTCTTGGCAGGGATTTTTGTATTCGGCGGCGCAGCGTACGGCGTTGGAGGTGAATCGGAGTATACCTTGTTTTATCTTTTTTCTAGCGGCGATACACATCATGTGGAACGGGCGATGCAGTTGGAAGAGACTGCTCAGCAGTTCCCGGATCGCTTGCAAGTTGTGGGGATCGCTCGCTTAACCGAAGATAGAAATCATCTATCATTAGACGCTTTGCGACAGGAACATGGGTTTTCCTATGATCTCGTCGCCGTTGCCGATGCCTCGAAGTTACAACATCTGCCCGTTATAATGCAGCAAAAACTGGAAGACTCCCAAGGCGATTATGCGGTACTCGTCGATGCAGCGGGTAGGGCGTTGGCTGCGGAGACAGATGGGGAATGGGTCTCGATGCTCAATCGCCTCACCCTGCGCGATATTGCCACAGAGATAGATGAAAGTACCTGGGGCAAAATCAAAGTCTTATTTGAGTGACTCGCGAGTTCATGAGTCAGTAGAGGATTATCAAGGGGCTTAGGTGAATAAGCCCCTATTTTTTTCTTTTTTGCAACGGCAATGAGCGACTCAACCAGTATCACTCTAAAACGACACCACGGGATTACCCGCATATGTCGTTTTTTGGCCGCCCGTGCCATGTCCTATCACCACATCTGCGTGGAAGGTGGCCAACACTTGCCCAAAGTAGGTCCGGCGCTGTTATTGCCTAAACACCGGGCTTATCGCGATATTCTCCTCGAAGGTGTTTTACTTTACCAGGCGACCCAGCGCTACGCCAACTATGTGATGAAAGTGGGCCTGTACGGTGTGCTCGAATTGTTGGGCGGTGTGAAAATTGTGCGGCCCAAGGATGTGCGTCGACTCAAGAGCCGTGAGGAGAGAAAGGCTCAGATTCAGTGGGCACGGGAAAGAAATCAGGTTACCATGGATTATCTGACTTGGCTTTACGGCAGAGATGAGATCATTATTTCCCATCCCGAGGGAATGCGCTTTCAGGATACTATGGGGGCTATGCAAAAGGAGATCGTCGATCACTTGCTGCATGTGGAAAAGCAGTTGGGAAAACAGATACCGATCATTCCCATTGGTTTGGAATACGAAAGTTATAGTAAGCCGCGCGCATCCGTTTTTTTTCGCATTGATGCGCCACTTTATGTCGCGCAATTTGGCAATGTCAATGAACTGATGGAGAGAATTGACGAGCGCATCAGCACGCTTAGTGGTTTTGGTGCGGTTGAACAGGCTGAGCTATAGATCATACCGTTCTTTAGGAGGTAAACATGAGCAGGTTTGCAGCCGCTTTGGCGCTGTGTTTAGGATTTATTGTCGGGTGTGGTAAACTCGAAGTTGAAGTTAAAATAAAGGGAGGGGATGGAAATACAGTACGCCTGGACGCTGATAAATTAGGCTTTAAAGAGAATCGCCTGAGAAACGCCGGTAGTTTCACTTTCAGGGACTTAAAAAGCGGCACTTATCCAGTAAAGGTCTTAGCTACGGCTTATATTGGGCACCAAGAGGTGCAACTCGAACCTCCGTCCTTCTTTGGGGTGGAAAAATCCACTCTGGAATTTACCATCCCTGCCAACGCCAATAAGCCCTTCAAAAGAGAGGGTACTCTAATCTACGCTTCCACTAAGACCAATGTGCGCAACTGGGATTTGTTTACTATAAAGGCCGATGGGAGCGAACGCCGGCAATTAACCGATACACGCGATTTTGAACAACACCCCGTGTGGTCGCCTGACGGTCGCCGCATCCTCTTCACGCGCGGCGATGTGACGACCAATATCGACGTCTGGGTCATGGATGAGGACGGCGGCAATGCCCAGCGCTTGACCGAGCACGACGAGCGCGACGAGCGCGCCGTATGGTCACCCGACGGCCGAACCATAGCCTTTGTTAGCCAACGCGAAGGAGTTGACATTTGGGTCATGGACGCCGATGGTGGAAATAAGCGCAAGCTGGTTCAGGGGCGCGAACCCTCCTGGTCACCCGACGGCCGCCGCATCGTTTTTACTTCGAGCGAGTTTGATGGCAACGACGAACTCTATATTATTGACCGAGACGGTGGCAATATGCGGCGTTTGACCGAAAATAACCAATACGATTGGTTCCCTTCTTGGTCTCCCGATGGCAGTCGTCTGCTATTTTGCTCTTCGCGTTTTGGGGGCCAGGAGCTATTTATCGCCAAGGGCGATGGTACGGGACAAACGCGCATCACCATTTTTGAAAAGAGCTACGAAACGGAGGCAACCTGGTCGCCGGACGGCAGAGGGTTGGCCTATGTTGGCGGCACCCAGCGGGACGACAGAGATCGGTTGTTAGGCACCGAGGATATTTTCTTGGTAAGTGCCGTGGGGTTTGACCTAGATGAAATCGAATCGCCTCCAATTCAACCCATCAATCTCACCAACGATGACGATCGCAATAATAAATCGCCCAGCTGGCGATCCTTCTAATTTTGCCGACGAGGACTGCGACGTGGTTTGCAATAATGTGCCAACGCTTGCATTTAAGGGAGTGGTTCTTTCTCGTTTTTTTGGTTTTTGCCCTGTGGAGCTGTGGCAGCGGCAAGCCAGATTTAGACGAAATCTATTTGCCGGTCGATAGACCGCTGATCATCGAGGTAAAGGGCGACGATTATTATTGGCATATCCGCTATCCAGGCCGCGATGGGCAATTGCATACTGCGGATGACGTCACGGCAATTGAGACACTATTTCTACCGGAATTCACGACAATTCGCATTCAATTGCACAGTGAAGATTACATCTATACTTTTGCCGTGCCCGATATGGCGTTGAATCAGGTCGCCGTTCCCGAATTAGAGTTTTCCTTAGAATTTGAAACCGGAGCGTCGGATACGCTTTCCCTGCGCGGCAAGCAGCTTTGCGGTTTTACTCACGAGACATTACATGGTCATATATTCGTCGAACCGCGATCCGCATTCGCACAACGTCTTGATCGCCATTGGATAGGCGCAACCCCCGTGGAGTAGCAAAATTCTGCATCTCTATGAATTGGATATCGTCTAGATCTTACCGTGTTGTAACAATGGTGCTCATAGTGTTGATCGCACTCGCAGTATCCTGTGATCAAACAGAGGAAGAGTCCGTCGCCCGCGTAGGAACTCCACCGGATACAGGTGAAATGCCGGTGCTGTTGACTTTGCCGCCCTTTGTTCTTACTGACCAAAACGGCCTCCCTTTTGGTACCAATGAACTGCTCGGCAAGGTATGGGTTGCCAATTTTATCTTTACTCGCTGTCGGGCGACTTGCCCGGTGCAAACGGCGCAAATGGTGCGGTTGCAGGAACAGTTGCAGGATCACTCGCGATGGGATGACATACGTTTGATCAGTATCAGTGTAGATCCCGGTCACGATCAACCGGCCGTTTTGCGGGATTATGCGAAGGATAAAGGAGCCAATGAGCAACACTGGCGTTTTTTGACGGGAGAACGCGACAACATTTGGCAGCTTAGCAAAGATGGGTTCAAACTGCCCGTAGGAGACAACCCAGGCAACGATAATATGCCGCTTTTTCACGCTTCTCATATAGTGGTAGTAGATGGGCAGAGGCGAGTTCGGGGCTACTTTGATGGGTTGACAGATGAGGGGCTAGAGCAGACTGTACAGGGAGTGGGCAAGGTCTTAGAAGAGCTAACTCCGAGGTGAAAGGCCGAGGTATTTTCAAGGTGATTTTTAACTAATCGGAACTAATTTGCCGTTTTGACTGTCGTACAACTGAAACCTGTTTCCAAGATCTGTAGATTGTTTTTTTACTTTAGGACGTGAGTAGATCGCTGGAGGTTCGCATAAATAAAAGCTTGACAGGGCTTTATTTGAATACATACAGTAAAGATCTGGCCTTTACTTTAAACAGAGCGAAAAACTGCTTTTTAATGCCACTTCGTACTTAAGAACCAGAATTGGAGAACAGGGAGGATACAATGTCACAGAGAGCAAATAAATGGATCGCGATATTGGCTATTTTTGCCGCCTTGGGATTGACTAGTGGTTGTGCCAGCACCGCCGGTTCGGCGCCTCCGCCGATACCGGAGGGCATGGGGCACTTGATTCTGGAGGCCGGTATGATTAATGAAGTGAATTATTACATTATCAATCAGGAAACGGAAGAAACGGTATACGAAGACATGATGCGCCCGCCTGCTACGTCGCCTAGTGCTTACGAGCGGGGGTACCAGGTGAATAAATTGCATCGCTATTTAGAACCGGGGATTTATACGGTGATGGTTGTTACCGATTTTAAAGAGCCTATAGAATATCCCGATATCGAAGTTAAATTGGGCACAGAGACCTATGTGCCTATTCAAATTGGCAAATTCATGCTCAACTTCACCATAGATGGCACGCCGCGGCAAATGCGCTTCTTGCTGTGGGATTACAATCTGCGCCATGTGATTGGCGAGGGCATGACCTCGACCCAGGTACGTCACTACATTACTCAGCCTGGTATTTACAAAGTGCACATAGAACAACTGGCGTCCGGCATAGATCAAAGGGTAGATGTCGAGGTAGCTATGGGTCGAGTTACGCCAGTTAATATCAGTATTGATACAGGTGCTGGTGCTGACGAGGGTGAGGGCGCTGGGGATCAAGGCGGGCCTTAGAGAATTAGCATTTCTGCCGCATCCAGCGGTATTTTGATGGAGGTGAGCCATTATGGTTGCAAAGAGTCGAACGCAAAGGTGGAGCCTAGCCATAGCAGTAACTGTATTAATTTTTGGGGGAGCAGTTCAGGCCGCTCCCCCAACATTTGATGCCACTTTAATTGATCGATCTGGCAATCGTTACGAGGTGAGGCGTTTGACTTATAAAGATCGCACGGAGTTGGAATACTATGTTGCGGATCAGCGTCGCGTTCGTCCGTTCAAGCAACTCAAGCGCTTGCTTTTCCAGGGAAGTGCCAACGATGAGGAGCAGACAATCACTATAGAGTTGCGCCAGGGGGGTAAGGAGATCGGATCGATTCTGACTGGCGGTTCCACGGTGCCACGAGCGGCGCAAACGCTGGGGCGGGGGTACACGTCAATCGACTTTGCCGGCGTGTCCGATTTGGGACCGTTTTCCATGCGGCTTAGCGATGTGCGCGAAGTGATCTTTCGCCATCCCAAAGACGAAGTATTTAAAGCCGATCCCGTGCTCAAGGCAGATTTCATTACTCTCAAGGGGGAGCGGTTTGTGGTTTCGGAGATGCGCTATATGGGAAAGTTACGTTTTGAGTTCAATGAGAACGGCAATCGTTTTCGCCCAATGGCCATGCACAAGATCGACAAAATTGACTTTGCCGAAGTCGGTAGTGGTGAGGAGAACCGACCGGTTACACTTACATTGTGGTCTGGACGAGTTTTGCAAGGGACTGTAAATATTAGTTTAGTTCGCTTGCCCGGCGAAACCGACAGGGTCTACAACAACCGCCGCAATGCGGCCTTTACTGGGCGGACGGAAAAAGGACCATTTGCCATAGGAGTACAAGATTTAAGACAGATTAGATTTAAGAAAGTCGAAGAGGAAGAGGCCGATGAAGTGGAACAGGAGACAACTGCCGAATCGGCTGCCGAAGAATAAATTATAGAAGGGGAATGAATATGAAGCGAGTAAGCGTATATTGTCTGGCGCTGGTTATCTTTTCAGCAGCTTGCGCCTACCGTCCCTGGGCGGGTGAATTGCGACCTTTAGAGGAGGGGAAGCAAGCCGAAGGCATGGTGGTGGCAGACGACGGTACAGTGACTTTCAAACAGGGGCGTTTGGAAGTCCGTTTGCGGCCCATGACCGACGAAGAATTGAATCGCCAATTTAGCGCCTATTCGGACAAAGGGCCGCGTTCTGAGAATCCCTACACATTTGCCAATACTACTTATTTTCGCACTAAAGCCCCCCCCCAACGCTTCACTGTTTTTAGATTGACGGTAAAGAATTACGAATACCCCAAAGTTCGCTTGGCTGGAATCGCGCACATGGAAAGCAGTAATGGCCGCAAATACTATGGATTAAACTTGGACCAATTGGATGTCTATTATCGGACCTATGCGATTGGTTATCGGGGGCAGGAATACAACGAATACAAAGAACGGCGCGCCTTATTAAAACGCACTATGTTTCCACAGGCAGATGATATTTTCAGTGGTCAGGAAGCGGAAGGATACATCCTTTTTGAACCGCTGGCCAATGATGTTTCAGAGGTGGAAGTAACAATCCCAGATCTTATCACGCGTTTTGATTTTAGAGGGGATCCTGTGGAAAATATGGCAATTACCTACCGTTTTCAGCGCGATTTGGGTCGTTATTATCCTGCTGAAGATCGCATTGAACCTATAGCCAGCCAAAATTAATTAGCGGAGTTTTCCATTTGACTTTGCTACCTCAAAGCCTGTGCCGGTTTTTCTTTTCCGGCACAGGCTATTTTTTGCACCGAATATCAAGCGTTTTAAAAAAATCTATAAAATCATATTAATTAATATGATAGGGTATTTTGAGTGCATTCGTGATATGCCGGAGCAGAGGTTGTTAAAAGTGGTCAAATTTGTTATTGACATGCTTAGTGTTTTGAAGTAATATCATGTGAATAGATACTATAATCAACTTGACATGCCTGAAGGCATTACTTATCATACAGCGCAAAATACCGGGGTAGAGGGGAAGAAGGGGATAATTGGGGTAGTAGTTATATTTCTTATCCTGGAAGGAGTGGCGTGGGGGCATTTCCCAGAAGGCCAAGTATATCAGGCCTTCCATTTTCCCGATCAGCACACTCCTGTAATTGATGGGAATTTAGGTGATTGGGGAGGAGGGGTTCAGTCTTACGCTATATCGACGGAAGCTTTTACTGATTTAGTTAGCGGTGCTGATACAGAATTTGATGCGGCAGATTTTTCTGTGAGCTTGATGATCGGGTGGAACAAATCACTTAATAAACTTTATATTGCTGCTCAAGTAGTAGATGACATACACCAAATTGATCGGCCTGCGGGGACAGCGGCTACGCAAATTTTTCTGGATGACGATATGGAAATATTTGTCGACGCCGACCATTCAGGTGGTCAATATGCAAATTTCGCCGATTTAAGTCTTGAAGATCAATTGCGGTTAAATGGCACAGAAGCGAACCATTTTATTATTGCAGCACCTCCACCAGATGAGGATTTTTTTGTCAATTTTTCTGCCGCAGCATGGTATGCTCTACCAGACGGGCCTCATTCGCGCGCGGCATATGCTATTCAATCAACGCTTGGTGGCTCTACAACCATGAATTACGAATTGATGTTGACTCCTTATGATAGGGTCGATGTTGGAGCTGACTTTCTCAGCAAAGAGCATGTTTTGGTGGAGGATGAGATTCTAGGATTTAATGTAGAGTTTAACGATTTTGATAATTTCTCTCAGTTGTTCGATGCTAAGTTCTCGCTTTCTGGTGGACAAAATGCTTTCCAACTTTCTGAGCGTTTTGCCGATCTGCGTCTCATGGCACCAGAAGACGTATTTCAACCTACTTCAGTGCAGTACAAGAGTTGGGGGCGGATCAAAGCTTCCTTTGCACCTTAAAAAGCCTTATCTTAGGTTAAATCAGTGAGAGGGAAAAATAAAATGCAGCGAATGTTATCTTTGTTTCTGGCGGTCGTCTGGTTGGGAGGTTGTGGCTATTACTATTATACTGGTCCTCTCAGGCCCGAGAATAAACAAGCGGATTCGATGAGCGTTGCGGATGATGGCACCATTAGTTTTATCCAGGATCGCTTGGAAATAAATTTAAAGCCGATGACTGATGACGAGCTAAACCGCTTGTTTCCAAATCACTCGCAAGCAGGTCCGCGTTCTACCAATCCCTACACCTTTGGGAATACCGAATTTTGGGCAGAAGAGGGTGAAAAACAGCGGTTTACAGTTTTTCGTCTCAGCGTAAAAAACTATAGCTATCCCAAAGTGAAAATTGACCCGGCTCGCATTGTGCTCAAATCCGATAATAAACGCGAATACTGGAGTCTCAGTTTTGAACAGTTGGATTCGTACTATCGGGCTTACGCTATTGGTTATAGAGGTAATGAATATGAACGCTATCAGGAACGCAGAGACCTTTTGCGTCGAACTATGTTGAAACACGAAGAGGTCTTTAGCGGTCAGGAAACAGATGGTTTTATAGTTTTTCCAGCTCTGCACCACGATGTAAGCAATATTCGCGTAATTGTTAACGACGTGGTATTGCGCTTTGATTTTCGCAATGAGCCTATAGAAACTACAAATATTCAATATGCCTTTCAGCGGGAAATTGGTCGTAGATATAAGGACGGAGAACTAGAGCTTTCAAATGCTAACTGAATTAAAATTTATCACTTTTAAAGTGGTCCTAACTCCAAAAGGAGAACATGACTGATGAAGAAAGTCAATTATTTTCAGCTTATCTTGGGGGCCGTGCTCTTATTCGCCGTATCGTCGGATGCGGTGGTAAATATCCAAAATACGGGCTCAGGGGCTC
>CAXGRO010000204.1:0-9066 GCA_964012055.1 uncultured bacterium | reverse complement strand
TGCTCCAGATATAAAAATGGGCCAGGGGCGCTATCCGCTTAAAAATAAAACCACCGTACTCGATCTCATACTCGAGGCCGGCGGCCTCACCCCCGACGCACGCCTCGATCAGGTGCAACTGATCCGCGGTAATAATACCTACGAATTGAATGTTCAGCACGTGCTCGACAGCGGCGAACAGAGCCACAATGTAGTTCTTCAGGGCGGGGACATCATCAAGGTGCCGGGGGTGAAACAATTGACCCGAAAGGTGGTGGTGCTGGGCGAAGTGGGAAAACCCAACGTCTACATGTTTCCAGATGATGCCAACTTGTTAGAGGCGCTGGGCCAGGCGGGCGGGCTTGGGGATGACGCACTGAGGAGCGATATTCGAGTTATTCGCAACCGGAGCGGGATAACGGAGATGTTCACCGTAAATTTTGAGCGCATTACACGCAACGTCGATCTAACACAGAATATTGCCTTACACAATAACGATATTATCTTTGTTCCCCGCAGTTTTATAGGTGATGTCAACGATGCGCTGACCAAGATCCAGCCGCTTTTAGACGTACTCCTTTTACCTGCTACCTTCCGCGATCTCTATTCCACTGGCGGCGGTTTGCGCCTCGACACAGGAGATCCACCCGAAGGCCAGTCGGGCACGGTTTTTACGCGGCCATTGGGCGGCACAGCCAAGCAGGCGTCACCACCTGCCGAAGAAGAAAAGAAGGAAGAAGAGTAATATGGATGGGGCCAAAACGGTCGACAGCATCCTAGATACAATCGGCGCTACGCCACTGATCCAACTGCGGCGTTTATTGCCGCCCAACAAGAGTGTCATTCTGGGCAAATTAGAAGCCCAGAACCCGGCCGGTAGTGTCAAGGATCGCATTGCTCTGAGTATGATTCGGGTAGCCGAGCGCGATGGCGAACTCAAGCCGGGAATGACCATAGTGGAGCCCACCAGTGGCAATACTGGCATTGCTTTGGCCATGGCCGCGGCGGCTTTAGGGTACCGCTTAATTTTAACCATGCCCGACCACATGAGCATTGAGCGCAGGGATGTAGTCAAAAGTTACGGTGCCGAGGTTGTGCTCACGCCGAGTACACAGGATATGGCGGGGGCTATTGCCAAAGCCGAAGAGATCAAAGAGCGGGATCCCAGCAATACTTTTATGCCACAGCAATTCACCAATCCGGCCAACCCGATTATTCACCAGCAAACTACGGCGCAGGAAATTCTTGCAGCAACTAATGGAAATCTCGATGCGTTTGTCGCTGGTGTGGGAACTGGGGGCACCATCTCTGGAGTAGGTAGGGTGTTAAAAGAGGTACTGCCCAAAGTGCACATTGTGGCAGTAGAACCGGCGCGCTCGGCCGTGCTCTCAGGTGGCGAGCCTCATCCACACGGCATTCAGGGCATTGGCGCCGGTTTTGTGCCGGAGGTGTTGGAGCAGCAATGGATTGATGAGGTTGTGACTATCGAAGAAGAAGTCGCTTTGTCCTACACCCGGCGATTGGCGCGCGAAGAAGGTTTGTTAGTAGGGCCTTCCTCCGGCGCCAATGTGGCCGCCACACTGCAGGTGGCGGAAGACTTGGGGGCGGAGAAAGGTTTGGTGACGCTGCTTTGCGACACGGGGTTTCGCTACTTTAGTGTCGAAGGTTTCGTCAATGAGTCAGAGGCGTCGCCGGTTTAGTTTATTCTTTACCGCAGTAGGAGCATCTTTTGCACGGCTCGGGCGCTCGAGGTTGAAAGGCTCAGCATGTACACGCCGCTGGCCAGGTTTGCGCCACTCTCATCCTTCCCATCCCAAGCAACAGTGTAGGTACCGCCACCCTGTATCCCTTGCCTCAGGGTGTGAATCTTTTGTCCGGTTGCATTGTATATGGCTAGTTCGACCTTGCCATCGCCATTGATAATGGCCGGTACGGTATAAACAATTTGGGTTTGAGCATTAAAGGGGTTTGGAAAATTAGGCTGTAAAGAAAAGGTCATGGGTTGGGACGATGTTTCGTTTACGGCCGTGCTGTGGCTCGGTAGTGGAGAGGGGGCCACGGCAATACCGCGCGGTCCACTGCCGGCTCTGTAAGTACTGAGGATTTGATTTGTGCTGGTCGATAGTACGGCAATTTCGTCGGAAGCGGCGTGGGTGACGAAGAGGCGATTTCCGTCGGGCGAAAAAGACAAGGCGCGGGGGTCGCTACCGGTTTCAACAATATCAATCAGAGTGCGCTGTATTGCATCGACCACGAGCAGTGCATTGTCTATATGGGCTGTCAGGTATACTTTGCCGCCATCTGGGCTAACTGCCACGGCAAACGTGCCGTTGACGGGTAACTCGACGGTGGTGGCGATTTGGTTTTGTGCTACGTCAATTATGCTCAGATTGCCGGTGCCAAAGCTGGTGGCGTAAAGCCAGCGCCCGTCGGGACTGGCGGCTAGAGAACGGGGGCGGTTGGGCAGGTTAAAACGAGTGATTTCTGTGCCGTCGGGACGCACGGCAATAACCTGGTGGCGGCCCAGGTCGCTGTAGTAAACCACCGGCGGATTGCCGACTGCGGCAACGCCAAAAGGACCGTCTAGCACGCCGTTGAGGGGCACTCGGTTGGTTGAGCCGTCTTCGAGCTTTATAGAAGTTAGCGAGCCGGCGCCAGAATTGGCCACGTAGACGAAGCGCCCGTCTGGAGAAAGGGCCAAATCTAGGGGGTCGGCATCCACTTGCAAGCGCTGAATCACTTCAAAAGTCGCGGTTTGGATGACTGTGATGTCGCGGGAGGCGAGGTTGGAAACAAAAAGCCGTTTGGCGTCGGGGCTCAGAATGACCTGAATGGGTTGGTCGCCGGTGGGGATGCGAGCCAGTTGGCGTTGGCTCGCAGCGTCAAAAACAATGACCACGTCCTCTTCGCGCACAGCGGTAAAAACCAAGGGCGAGCCGCTCAATTCAATTATCTCAAAATCCGACCAACGACCTTGCTGCGGGTAGATCGTGGCGTCGCCGGCGGCATTAAAGGCCTGTATCTGGTAGGAAATCCGCGTGCCAGCAGGCTGACCGGGGATGTTGGCCGTAAAGATGCCTGGTGCGCTTTCCAGCATGGCAATAGTCTGTATTTGATTGCCCACTACGGTGCGCATTAACGAGGCCGTACCGGTGCTGTAAGAGAGCAGCACGCGTTCTGCATCGTCGACCTGGAAACGCAGGACATAAGGGCCCATTGCGTTGGGTGTATTGGTGCGTTGGACCAGCGGTTCTATAAAAGGTAATCCAGGTTGGTGCAAGCCGGTGATAAAGTCGATCACCCCAACGTTTTGCGCCGCGGCCAGGGCAATGGTGGGGGCCACGCCTACTTGACTTGTATTGCCGTAGTATTCGGCGGGAAAGCCGGTGGCAAAACCGTGAAAAATGCCGCCGAAATTCGCCTCTGTAATAGAACCCTGGATGGGTTCGATGCGCACGTGATAAGGGCCCGGAGACAGGCCGCGCAGCGAATACTGCGCCGGATCAATATTCTTTGAATAGGCTCCCGACACGGTGCTATAGCGCTTGCCATTTTCCAGGTTTTCGGCAATGACGTGGGCGCCGAACAGCGGTGTGCCGGTGGGGGAAGTAACCCTCCCCGAAATAGTTCCGGCCTGGGAGAGGAAAGTGGGTGTGGGATAGAGTACGCTAATGCCCGCTATATCGTCGGCTTCTAACGGTTGGGTGCGTTCTGTCCCGCTGCCGCTATAGAAGGGGTTCATGATGGGCCGCGGGGAGACGTCCAGCGGCGAGTGGTCGAGGCCGAGTAGGTGGCCTATTTCGTGGATTGTCACATCCTTTAGGTTTACGCTGTTGCCAGATTGGCCGGAACCGTTGGTAAAGCGAAAACCGCGCCCGTTAAAGACGATATCGGCGTCGGTTATTTGGCCGGTTGCCGTGTTGGTGTTGATGCGCGCAACGGCGATGACCCCCGAATTGGGAGGGGCGTCCAGGTAAGTGCCGCGCTCGTCAAAGTAAATTAGGTTATTGCGGTCTTCGCGGCTGGGTACTAAGGTGCTGGTCAACCCCCGGTCGACAAAGCGGACGGAGCTGCTGGGGACTTGCTCCCAAATGGCGAAACTCTCGCGAATAATGCGATACGTCTCTTCCCTCCCCAGGTCGTCCGAACCGGCGTCGTGGATAATGAAGGGCAGGCCCGCCTCGATGCGACGCCAGGATTGATGCACCAGCCCCAGAGGACTTTCGTAGGTTTGGATGAGAAACGCCGAAGTCGAAGAGGAGCAGATTAGAATGAGGCTGCTGGCGGCGATTAGGCGTCTGATAAAATCACTGTGCATCTTCGCCTCCGTTGTCGGTGTTGGCCAGGGCCCGCACGCGTGCTAGAAAGTCTTCCAGTGGCATATCTTGCAAGTTTGTTTGAGTGGGGAGTTGTTTGGCTGTGCCGGGAGGAGAGTAAAAGGAGAGGTCGTCTAAATTTTGAGAGACGCGGGCTTGGCCAGTAGGGCCACTGCGCTCAATGAGAAATTTGCCCTGGGCCAGACCAACGGGCCAGGCGTGGCCGCGTTGATTTTGAGGCGTTAGGAAGAGCACTACCTCTTCGTCGCCAGCAAAACTCGGCATGCCGGCGATTTGCTGGCGCGCGTTGCGGTGGGTGCCGCCGGGCAGATAAACGGAGATCTGATCGGGTAGATCGCCCTTGATTGTTTGGGCTACGGCAAAGCGAGTGTGAGTAAATATTTGTCCATCTATAATTTCAGTATTACTGGCGACACAGGTGCCAACAAAGATTTGAGCTGAGTTGGAGGTAAGGGTTTCGAGATTGAAGCGCAATAAGGTGGTAGAGTGGGCGGGGGAGACAACGGAGAGTAGAAGTAGAGAGAAAAAAAGAAGAATTTTCATAGCAGGGCTTCCTTGGCGGGAAAATGAAACGCAATTAAGTAGCCACGTTCAACTATATAAAAGCTTCTGAAAGCTTAAGACGCGGGAATACAGACAAAGTTGCAAGCGGCGCAAGGGATAGCGACGGCGGGATTGGGCAATTGACCCCAAAGGGCAGGGGCTTGACAGGCGGAGGAGGAAAGATAAGTTGATATAAGCGTCAACAGCCATTTGCAAGACAACTTGGGTTTGTACTATGCCGGTTACGGTTCGCGATATAACCCGCGAATTTGATGATATCAGCTATAAAACCGTGCTTTCTGTCGTCCTCCAGAAGGGCTGGATAGATCATCCGCACATGACTGAATGGTCGCAATGGACCTTCAATCGGAAACAGGCAGATGAATTGCGCGCTCTGCTTTACGCCCATTTGCAGGACTGTACGGAGGCCTTGCAATGCATCTACAAGAATCTGCGCCAGGGCGATGGCAACGGTGTTGAGGTTGCGACTATTGAACAGCAATTGGGATCGATGCCAGTCCAGCTGCGAGAGTGTCTCAACACATTGGCTTGCAAGGGGCTGGTCAGCTATAAAACAGAGGGGGGGCGATACCGTCCGAGTTGTTTCCACCGAGGCGGCCGCGCATTACCTGGACGAGCGGGAATTGGAGAAATTGTTCGATCGTTCCCTGAGTTGGGAACCGCCTTTTGTGCGCCCAGGGCGTTCCGTTGACACCTGAGTAGACCTTAAGTATATTTCGTAACAGCTTACTTAGCAGTAGTTTACTGGTTATGGACTACATTCCCAACAAAGCGCTTCCAATGATGCAGATAGGCGATCTGGCTACGCGTGCCGGCGTCACGACTCGCACTATCCGATATTACGAGGAGAAAGGCATTATAGAACCCGAGGAGCGCACCGAGGGAGGATTCCGCCTCTACTCCGAAAACCAACTTTTGCGGCTGGTTATCATTCAGGGACTTAAGGCGCTGGGTTTTGACTTAGAGCGCATCAGTGAATTTTTTAACCTGCGACACAACGCCGAAACGGGTAGTGATCTAGCCCAGGCCATGATAGATCTGCTCGGCGACCAGCAGCGCGAGATAGATCAGAAAATTGCTCACTATATGGCAATGAAGGAGAGAAACGCCCGGGCCATTGAAGTGCTCAAGGGGTGTCTTTGTTGTTCAATTAAAGTATTTGAGCGCGACTGCCACAATTGCAAAACCTATTGTCAGCACAGCAATGTTCCCGACGTAGTAGAATGTTCAATTTTTGCCGCCTGAGGAGAGTTTAATGATCACCGTAACAGATACCGCCGCACAAAAAATCAAAGTATTGCTGGACGAGCAGGGAAATATCGATTTTGGTCTGCGCGTTGGCGTCATGGGGGGCGGTTGCTCGGGGTTTCAATACAAATTGGCTTTTGAAGAAGCGGCCGATGAGATGGATCAAGTCATCGAATCGAAGGGCGTGCAAATTTTTGTCGATCCCAAGAGTTGCCTCTATCTCAACGGCATCGTCCTAGACTACGAAGACGGTCTTATGGGGGCGGGTTTTAAAATTAATAACCCCAACGCCCGTTCCACCTGCGGCTGCGGAGAGTCGTTCAGCGCCTGAGTAGGAGTACACATGGTCCAAACTCCCGTTTATTTCGACAATCTGGCAACGACGCCGGTCGATCCGCGGGTGCTGGAAGGCATGCTGCCGTATTTCACCGAACATTTTGGCAATGCGGCGAGCAATACCCACGACTTCGGTTGGAAAGCGCGCGAGGCCGTCGAGCGGGCGCGTTCCCAAGTGGCGGCCCTGTTAGGGGCGCGCTTTCCCAGGGAAATCGTTTTTACCAGCGGTGCCACCGAAGCCAATAATCTGGCGCTTAAAGGCGTTGCTGCTTTTTACCGAGAGCAGGGCAACCACATTATTACTTGCGCCACCGAGCACAAAGCGGTGCTTGATTGCTGCAAGCATCTGGAGACGCAGGGCTGTGAAGTGACCTATCTGGCGGTAGACGCGCACGGCCTCATCGATCTGGCAGAATTAGAAGCGGCCATTACTGAGCGCACGATATTGATTTCGCTGATGGCCGCCAACAACGAAATTGGCACGGTGCAGCCCCTTGAAGAAATTGGTGCATTGGCCAAAGAGCGAGAAGTGCTCTGGCACTGCGATGGTGCACAGGCGGTAGGTAAAATGGCGCTCGACGTGGAGGCATTGGGGATAGATTTGCTTTCTCTGTCGGGGCATAAATTGTATGGCCCCAAAGGAGTAGGAGCCTTGTTTGTACGTTCGCGGCGGCCGCGCGTCCGCCTCAAAGCACTGCTCGATGGCGGCGGGCACGAACGCGGTTTGCGTTCGGGAACGCTCAATGTGCCGGGCATTGTCGGGTTGGGTGAGGCCTGCCAATTATATCGGGCGGAGCGTACAAGTGAGGAACAACGGCTGATGCGCTTGCGCCAGCGTTTGTGTGAAGGCATTGTAACGCGCCTGGACGGCGTATGGCAAAACGGGCACCCCCAGCGCCATCTTGCCGGTTGTTTGCACCTGAGCTTTGCCCGCGTTGATGGCGCCGCTTTGCTGCTGGCCCTACAGGATGTTGCGCTGTCGTCGGGAGCGGCCTGCACTTCTGGGGACGACAAATTGTCGCATGTACTCCAGGCCATTGGTGTGGACGAGGATCGCGCGGCTGCATCACTGCGTTTTGGTTTGGGGCGGTTCCACACTGAAGAAGAAGTGGATTTTGTGGCAAATCGCGTTGTATTTGAGGTCGAGCGCCTGCGGGGCGTGCACACAGAAGCACTGGTCAAGGCGGTCGCACCGTCGAGTGTGAATCCCGCCGGCGTAAAGGCGCATCTATAATTAGTGAATAGGATATCGAGGAGCTTATATAGGAGGGAATTATGAGCCTGACATCGAGCCAATTACTGCAACAAATTAGACAGGATATCAAGGAAGTGACCGCAGATCAGGTCAAAGACGACCTGGATTCTGGTAAAAATATACATCTGGTAGACGTGCGCGAGCGCGATGAGGTCATGGACGGATATATACCGGACGCCGAACTCATTCCCAGGGGTTTTCTGGAACTCAATATCGAAGAAGACGTGAGCATGGACCGCGATGCCGAAATAGTGCTCTACTGCGCCGGCGGCAATCGCTCGGCGCTGGCAGCTCGCGATTTAGAGTTTATGGGATATACTAATGTGAGTTCCATGATCGGTGGTTTTAAAACCTGGAAAGACGCCGGTTTTAAAATCGCCCAGGGCGGGTTGTTATCCGAAGAAGACATGCGGCGCTACTCGCGCCACCTCATTCTCCCCGAAGTGGGGGAGAGTGGGCAGCAGAAGCTGCTGGGCGCCAAAGTCCTGTTGGTCGGCGCCGGCGGTTTGGGTTGCCCCACGGCGCTCTATCTGGCCGCCGCCGGCGTGGGGACCATTGGCCTGGTAGATGCCGATGTGGTAGATATGAGCAATTTGCAGCGCCAGGTGCTTTTTGGTGAATCGGACGTGGGGCGCCCCAAAGTCGAAGCGGCCAGGGAGCGATTGCTGGATCTCAATCCCGGTATAACGGTAAACGCCCACTACGAATTGCTCACATCGGCCAATGTTCTGGAAATTTTTGAAGAGTACGATCTGATCGTCAACGGTTGTGATAATTTCCCCACGCGCTATCTGATTAACGACGCGTCGGTACTGACTGGCAAGACCGTGGTCGACGGCAGCATCTTTCGTTTTGAGGGGCAGGTGACAGTGTACGATCCCAATATAGGCCCCAGTTACCGCTGCCTCTATCCCGAGCCGCCGCCGCCCGGAGAGGTTCCCAGCTGCGCCGAGGGCGGTGTGTTGGGGGTGCTTCCCGGCATCGTCGGCGTTATGCAGGCCACTGAGGTTATTAAGTTGGTACTCGGCGAGGGCAGTCCGTTGGTTGGGCGTCTGCTGATCTACGATGCTATGGAGATGAAATTTCGCGAGATGAAGCTGCGGCGCAATCCTCAGTGGCCGGTAGGGGCCGAGCACCCCACGGTTAAGGGATTGGTCGACTACGAACAGTTTTGCGGTCTGCCCACCGCGCACAGTGAAGCCGCTGGTTGATCGATTCGGCTTCTTCGTCGATATTTTAACGGACGCTGGTCGAGTGTGACCGGCGTCCGTTTTTTGTTTTGAGGAAAAGATGGCAGACGAGAAATTGGATGATTTGCTGCTGCAGTTGGATGACGAGCGCGATGAA
>CAXGRO010000203.1:0-9126 GCA_964012055.1 uncultured bacterium | reverse complement strand
TACACCTGGCAATTCTCCACCTCCCTCATCTGCACCGTCCGCCCCGCCCGCGCCGACTCAAAAACGGCGTAGAGCGCCGCCACATCTTTCAACCCGCACAGGGCGTCCACCTCCACCTGCCTGCCCTGCAACACTGCCTCGCCCAATTCGTGCAATTGGTAGGCGATCAACTTCACGTCGACCTTCTCGTCCTCGGCCGACACCCCAGAGGGAAAGAGGCACTGCGTCAATGCGTCCAGCTCAAACCCCTCCTGGGCCGCCAGCAACTCTTCTTGTCCCATGCCCTCTTCCCCCCGGCGCTCCAGACGAATCCGTCCGCCCCTATCGCCAAACCCCTCAATGCTGCCCTTGTCGCCCATAATCACCTGGCGGCTGGTGGAACTGTGACCGCTAATCGCCGCAATCCAATTCACTGTCGCGCCGCTCTCCATTTTAAATATGGCCTGAGTCGTATCCTCGGCCGCGGCCTCCACCTCTTTCTCCATCGCCGCAAAACGCTGGCGGTAAAACGCATAGTTCATCGACATCGATTCCGACTTTTGCCGCACTGGCTCCACCATGCGCGCATCGCCGTAGACCTCGGCGATGTCGCCCAATTGATAGCGGATCATGTGGGTAAAGTGCACCGCCATGTCCAGAATAAAACCGCCGCGCTCGCGGCGGTGCCGCCAGGGAGAAATAAAAATGTGATTGCCCGCACCAAGCGAGTGAAACAAAGCCATATAGGGCCGCCCAATCGCCCCCGTCTGCAGCAGATGGCGCACCAAGCGGGCCGAAGGGTCGCGCCTGAAATTCTCGGCCACCGACACAATGCGCCCGTTGCGCCGCGCCGCCTCCAGTATCATGCGGCACGTTTGCACCGTGATAGCCAGGGGTTTTTCCACCATCACGTGCAGTCCCAAATCCAGCACCTGGCACACCACCTCGTGGTGCACCGAAGGATCGGTCACCACGTCCACCGCCGCCAAATCGTCCGTGGCGCCGACCATCTCCTCCACGTCGGTAAAAATCTCGGGGCGAACGCCCAACAACTGCTCGGCCTCGTCGGCGGCCAAAACGGCGTTTTCGCGGCGAATGTCGCACAGGGCGGCCAGCTCTATATTGCAGAAGGGCGTCTGCACCAACTCCCGCAGGCCGTACAGGTGTCGCGTGCCCATGCCGCCGCAGCCTATGAGTCCGATTTTAATTTTTTCCATAGTCAACCGGTGATTTTTAAAGCGACCTGTTCGCTATAACGACAGTAGCCGAGGTACTCAAACGCCAGCCCCCGCGCTTCGACAAATTCCACAAAAGCCCGATACTCTTCTTCCTGCCAACCGGGGTAATTAAAGAACTCGTCAAAGACCATCACGGTGCCCGGTCTAATGCGCTCGGCAAAAGCGTCCAAAACAGTCTTGGTCGACGAATAGAGATCGCAGTCGATGTGCAAAAACCGGGCCCAGCCGGCGTTCTCTTGCAGAAAAGGTCCCAGCGTGTCGTCAAAAAACCCCTTCGCCAGCTGCACATTGCGGCGCACCTGCGGCAAAGACGCCACGGCATAGGTGCCTTTGGGAAAGCGGTCGCGCCAGTCTTCGGGCAAACCGCTAAACGAGTCGAACCCCCACACCATAGCTTGCGGCAGCAGCGCGGCAATCTGGTTGAGGCTGGTCCCCGTGTACACGCCAAACTCGCACACCAGCCCCTCCTCGTCCTCCACATGGGATACGGCGTGGCGCAACAAAGCGGCGCCGTCGCGCAACGACTGCACCTGCGCCAGGTGCGCCTCGACAAAACGCCCCGTCTCTTCCAGCGACTGCCGGTAGCGCCAGCGTTCGATATTGCGGGTGTCGGCGTCGAGAACGGCGTCGATTAAAGGCCTGAGCAAAGGGTACACCGTGGCCATGAGAACCTTTTTAGCCACGGTGCGAATCCACAGTTTTAAACGCATCTCACTCAAGCGCCGAACAATTCCCGGTATTCCCGGTCGAATTCCTCCGAGCCGTCGTCGAGGCGAAAATCGGCGGTGATGCCCGCTAAAAATCCGCCCAACTTGCCCGACAAAAACTCCCCGCGATAGCCCCCGCCGGGATACGCCATCTGGCGCCCGTCCGGATAGAAAATCGTATGAATCTGCCGCGGCGTTTCCTTTGTGAAGTCGGGCTCGACGCGATAGTTTTCAACGGCGTCCCAATCCACTTCCACTCCCAGCCCCGGCGCCTGCGGCACGCTGATGTGGCCGCCAACTACCTCAAATTCCTTCAGCAAGGTGTGCGAGTAAATATTGATGCAGGGAATCGCCGGCCAGCGCGCCTCCACCAACACCGCCCCCAAATGCACCGCAAAGGTCGTGGTCAACCCCGTACCCACCATCTGCAGCCAGAAGGGCATTTGGGCCTGCTCGGCCAAAATGCCTTCCGCCACCACCCGCCGGGCGCCGCCGCCAATGACAAACCCGTCGCACACCCCCTGGTCGATAGCCGTCATTATCGGCGGGCTGCCAAAGTGCATGGCGATGGGGCTGCGTACTTTCTGGCGCAGCAGCGCGTTGCCGGCCACGTCGTCCTGCGGAATGGGCGATTCCAGAATAGCCAAATTGCGGTGCTTCTCTTCCAACCGGGTGATCAGCGGCGCCGCCATATCCACGCCCAGCAACAAGGCGTTAAAATCGGTATCCATTTTAAAATGCGGCGGCACCACCTCCCCCACCACGCCCAATTGCTCGTCGATATCAAACCACGGCCGCGCCTTCACCTTCATCGTAATAAACCCGTGCTCCACCGCGGCCTGCGCCTCGGCCGCCCACTCCTGTGCCGGCATGGTCTGTGCCCACCACGACACCGGACAGGCATCCCGGTGCTGATTGCCCAACAGCCGGTGACACGGTACCCCCAACTGCTTGCCGGCCGCGTCAAAAAGCGCCATCTGCAACCCCGCCCCCAGTGAATCGTCCCACAAAAAATCAAATAGATTTTTCCTCCGCACCCTATTAAACTCCGCCTCTCCCGAATGCCTCCAAGTATATCCCTGAATGGTCTCGCCAATACCCACCACGCCCGAGTTGGTAGTCACTTTAATCAACTCGACAATGGACCACCCCAACCCAAAAATCGTCATCGTCTTCTCACATCGCGGATGAAAAGGCACATTCAACACAACCTTCTCGATGTCTTTAACAGTAAAATCCTCTGCGCCCATATCACTCTCCTTCTAGAAAAAAATAAAGGGGCTCCGGATTCCCCCGGAGTCCCCTTTTAATTATTACCTCATAATCTACGACGCCATGCGCCGCAACACCGTGTGCAAAATCCCCCCATTGCGATAGTAGTTAATCTCCACCGGCGTATCGATGCGGCACACCGCTTTAAAACGCTTATCCCCATCCCCACCCCGGGCCACCACCTCCAACTCCTGCCCGGGCTGTAAACCATCGTCTAACCCCTCAATATCGTAAACCTCCTCGCCGTTCAACCCCAGCGAATTGCGGTCTTCGCCGTCGACAAATTGCAAGGGCAACACGCCCATGCCGATCAAATTCGAGCGGTGAATGCGCTCGTAACTCTCGGCGATCACCGCCTTTACGCCCTGTAAAAAAGGCCCCTTGGCGGCCCAGTCGCGGCTCGAACCAGTGCCGTACTCCTTGCCTGCCAAAATGATCGACGGCGTGCCCTCTTCGATGTATTTGACCGCCGCCTCGTAAATGGTCATCTGCTCGCCGCTGGGAATGTGGCGCGTGTAACCGCCCTCGACGCCGGGCACCAACTCGTTGCGAATGCGAATATTGGCAAAAGTGCCGCGCACCATCACCTCGTGGTTGCCGCGCCGCGAGCCGTAGCTGTTCCAGTCGCGGCGCTCGATGTTATTGCCCTCCAGATAGCGCGCCCCCGGGCTGTCGGGCGCAATCGAACCGGCCGGCGAAATGTGGTCGGTGGTGACGCTGTCGGCCAGCTTGGCCAACACCCGCGCCCCCGAAATGGGCTGGATGGGATCGGGTTCGGGCTGCAGCCCCTCAAAAAAACTTGGGCGGCGAATGTAGGTGCTGGCCTCGTCCCAGGCGTAGCGCTCGCCCTCGGGCACGTGGATGGCGTTCCACGTCTCGTTGCTGCTGAACACATTGCCATACTCTTCCTCAAACATCTTGGGACTGAGCGAGCGGCCGATCTCGGCGCGAATCTCGTCCTGCGTCGGCCAGATATCGCGCAGGTACACCTCTTGCCCGTCGGAGCCCGTGCCGATGGGCTCGCTGTCAAAGTCAATCGTAGTGCGGCCTGCCAGCGCGTAGGCCACCACCAGCGGCGGCGAGGCCAGAAAATTGGCCCGCGTCACCGCGTGCACTCGCCCCTCAAAATTGCGGTTGCCGCTCAGCACGCTGCACACCACCAGATCCTCGTTGCCCACCGCGTCGACGATGGCGTCGGGCAGCGGGCCGGAATTGCCAATGCAGGTGGTGCAGCCGTAGCCCACCGTGTGAAAACCCAGTTCGTCGAGCGCCGCGTCGACGCCGGCCGCCTCCAAATAGCGCGTCACCACGCGCGAGCCCGGCGCCAGGCTGGTTTTCACGTACGCGGGCACCGACAGCCCTTTTTCCACCGCCTTGCGCGCCAACAAACCGGCGCCCAGCATCACGCTGGGGTTGCTGGTATTGGTGCACGAAGTAATGGCGGCAATCACCACGGCGCCGTTGAACAACTCCGTTTTGCCTTTGTCCTCCAGTTCAATCTCCACCCGCTTGCCGTCATCCTCCACCTCAAACGTCTCGCTCAGAGCGCCAGCAAAGGTCCCCTGCATGTCCTTTAGCGCCACGCGGTCCTGCGGCCGCGTCGGCCCGGCCAAACTCGGCTCCACCGTCCCCATGTCGAGCGACAAAGTTTCGCTAAAAATGGGATCGGGGCTGTCGGCCGCATAGAGCATGCCCTGCGCCTGCATGTAGTCGCGCACCCGCTCGACCACCGCCGGCTTGCGCCCCGTCTGCTGCATGTAGGCCAGCGTCTCCTCGTCCACCGGAAACAAGCCCATGGTAGCCCCGTATTCCGGCGCCATATTGGCGATGGTGGCGCGGTCGGCCAGGCTCAACTTGCTCAGCCCCGGGCCGTAGAATTCAACAAACTTGCCCACCACCCCGTGCGCCCGCAGCATCTGCGTCACCGTCAGCACCAAGTCGGTGGCGGTGGTGCCGGTGGGCAACTCGCCTTCCAGCTTAAAACCCACCACGTGCGGCAGCAGCATGTAGATGGGCTGGCCCAGCATCACCGCCTCGGCCTCAATGCCGCCCACGCCCCAGCCCACTACGCCCAGGCCGTTGATCATGGTCGTGTGGCTGTCGGTGCCCACCAAACTGTCGGGGAAAAACGCCCCGTCCGCCTCCTGCACCACCTGGGCCAAATATTCGAGGTTGACCTGGTGCACAATGCCGGTGGCCGGCGGCACCACGCGAAAATTGTCAAAGGACTCCTGGCCCCAGCGCAAAAATTCGTAGCGCTCCTTATTGCGCTCAAACTCGCGCTCGGCGTTTTTCGCCAGCGCCTGGCTCAGGCCGTAATAATCCACCTGCACCGAGTGGTCGATGACCAGATCCACCGGAATCAGCGGGTTGACCTTTTTGACGTCGCCGCCCAATTCGACCATGGCGTCGCGCATGGCGGCCAAATCCACCACCGCCGGCACGCCGGTAAAATCCTGCATCACCACGCGTGCCGGTTTGAAAGGTATCTCTTCGGCACCGGCCGTCTGTGGACTCCAGCGCGCAATGCGCTCGACGTCCTCTTTGGTAATTTCAAACCCATCGCACTGCCGCAGCGCCGCCTCCAGCAAAACTTTAATGGAATAGGGCAGGCGGCTGACCTCGGCAATGCCGTCTTCTTCCAATTTTTGAATGCGGTATAAAACGCCGCTGCCGCCGCTCGATTGCAGTTCGGTGCGGGCGCCAAAGACATCGTTATTTTCTGCCATATTGGACCTCTCGTGTAATCTTTAGGAGTAAAACATTTCGTCCGTAAGTTTTTGAGACTATAGAATTTTGGGCCATTTTGGCAATGTGTCAAGTTACCGCTGTAACACTGTATAGCCGCCCCTTAGCGGACCTTCAATATCTCCGTTTCCCCCAGCGGCACTTGGGCCAGATCCTCGCCAAAAATCACCCGCCCGTCGAACACCTCCCCCACTTCAAAGAGCACCCGTTCCTGCACCCCCGTTTGCTCCAATTGCTCGGTCAAATGCACCAGTACCAGCGTGCCCACCCCGGCATCCCTGGCCGTGTGCGCCGCGTCCAAATGCCCCGAACAACACCCGGTAATGCGCTCGTCCGTCACCAGCCCGTTGACAAAGTGGCACATGTGCAACAATACGTCCGCCCCCTGCGCCAGTTCGGTCAAACTTTCCACCGGCGCCGTGTCCCCGCCAAAAACCACCGATTCCCCCCCCGCGTCCAGGCGATACGCCAGGCAGGTGAGCTGCGGCTGCACGTGCACCACCTCTGCCGTTTTGACGCGCCAGCCATCCCCCTCCACCTCGCTGCCGTGTTCCACTTCGGTCACCGCCGTTTTCAACCGCTCGCGCGGCAACACGCCCCCGCGCATTTCGTAAATGAAATGGCTGCCGGGATGCAAAGTGCGCGCTTCCTGATCCGGCCCGTACACCCCCTCTTCGCCAAAGAGCGATTCGTCCATGCGCCCCAGCGGTGCCGGCCCGTACACCCGCAAATCGCCAATTTTGCCTGCCCCCTGATCCCAGCGCGTCAGCGCAAATATAGGCATAGTCGACGCAGTGGTCGTAGTGTAAATGGGTCAAAAAGAGATGATCGATATCCGTCAGTTTTTCCTCCTTCTCCAGCAACCTCCGCACGCTGCCCGGGCCGCAATCAAAGAGCATTTTCTGCCCGTCCAATTCCACTAGGTAACTCGAACCGGCCCTGTGTACTAGCGGCGCCGGCGTACCCGTGCCAATTAAGTGTCAAAGATAGCGCCATAGTTTCCTCCTAAATTATTGTAGATTAATATACGGGCTGAAAACCCGCATTCCAAACCCCACCTATTGCGTCCGCCCCCCACATTGGCCTTATTCATAGGCCATGAAAAACCTCCGCCAATACCTAGATCTGCTGCGCGCCGAAAACGAACTCGTCACCGTCGACGCCCCCGTTAGCGCAAACCTCGAAATCGCCGAAATCCACCGCCGCGTCATCGCCTCCGGCGGCCCCGCCCTGCTCTTCACCCACGTCGAAGACGCCGACTTCTCCTGCGCCACCAACCTTTTTGGCACCCCCAAGCGCGTCGACCTGGCCTTTGGCAAGCGCCCCGAACAATTCATCAAACAATTGGTCCAACTGGCCCAGGACCTGCCCGCTCTCTCTCCCGGCAAACTCTGGCAACACCGCAACCTGGTGCCCGAGGCTCTCAAACTGGGCATGAAAACCGTGTCCCGCGGCCCCATAGTCGAAGCCCAACAAAACCCCGTCGACCTCACCCGCATCCCCATGCTCACCACCTGGCCCGAAGACGGCGGCGCCTTTGTCACCCTGCCGCTGGTCTACACCCAACACCCCCACACCGGCCACCACAACCTGGGCATGTACCGCATCCAGCGCCACGACCAAACCACTACCGGGGTGCACTGGCAAATTCAAAAAGGCGGCGGTTTCCACTACCACGAAGCCGAAAAAGACAACCGCCCTCTGCCGCTCACTCTCTTTGTCGGCGGCCCCCCCGCCCTCATGCTCGCCGCCATCGCCCCCCTGCCCGAAGACATGCCCGAACTGCTCTTTGCCTCGCTGCTGCAGGGCGAGCGCCTGCGCCGCGTCAAAAACTCCACCGGCGGCCACCCCCTCATCGCCGAGGCCGAATTCGCCATCCAGGGCGTCGTGCCGCCCCACATTCGCAAACCCGAAGGGCCCTTTGGCGACCACTACGGCTATTATTCGCTGCAACACGACTACCCCATCCTCCAGGTGCAAAACGTCTTCCACCGCCGCAACGCCGTCTTTCCGGCCACCGTGGTCGGCAAACCGCCGCAGGAGGATTTCTTTTTGGGGGATTACATCCAGGACCTCATGGCGCCCCTGAGCAAATTGGTCATGCCCTCCATCGACGCCATTTGGAGCTACGGCGAAACCGGCTACCACTCCCTGGCCTGCATAGTAGTCGAAGAGCGCTACCCGCGCGAGGCCATGAAATTCGCCTTCCGCATCTTGGGCGAAGACGGCGGCCAGCTCAATCTCACCAAATTCCTCGTCGTCATCGACCGCCATGTGGACCTGGCCGACTGCCGCCAGGTGCTCGAATACGCCCTGGCCCGCGCCCAGCTCGAAACCGACCTCTTTGTTATCGCCAACCTGGCTATGGACACGCTCGACTACACCGGCCCCGAGGTCAACAAGGGCAGCAAGGGCATTCTCATCGGCGTCGGCGAGGCCAAGCGCGACCTGCCGCGCCAATTTGACGGCCCCCTGCCCCAAGGCGCCAGCGCCGTCGCCCCCTACTGCGGCGGCTGCCTCGCCGTGGCGGGCCCCGGCTACAACGACGACCCCAACTTCGCCCAGCACCTGGCCAACGACCCGGCGATCTCCGCCTGGCCCCTCGTCTTTTTGGTCGACGACACCGGCGTCGTCGAAAAGAACATCACCTTCCTGTGGAGCACCTTCACCCGCTTTGAGCCGGCCGCCGACATCTACGCCGCCAACGTGCAATTGCGCCGCCACCACCCCTGCTACACCCCCCCCATCGTGCTCGACTGCCGCATGAAACCCGGCTACCCCGACGAACTGGTGGCCGACGAAGACATCTCCAATAAGGTGACCCAGCGCTGGGCCGAATACTTCCCGCAGGGCAATGTGGAAGGCGTGGAAGACCGCCTGGGCTACACCGGCTTCGCCTTAAAACCCTGAGCAACCGGAGCGCAACAATGTCCGACAACCTGAGCTTTGCCAGCGTCCACGACCTGGCCGCCCGCATCAAAAAAAAAGACCTCTCCCCCCTTGAGCTCACCCGCCACTTTCTCGACCGCATCGAGCGCTACAACCCCGCCCTCAACGCCTACATCGCGGTCACCGCCGAGCGCGCCCTGGCCGTGGCGCGCGGCGCCGAAAGCGCCATTGCCGGCGGCCAGTACCTGGGGCCGCTGCACGGCATCCCCATCGCCCTCAAAGACCTCATCGAC
>CAXGRO010000202.1:0-9180 GCA_964012055.1 uncultured bacterium | reverse complement strand
AGACACTGGTGAAGTGTTCCCCGATCCAGGCCTCGCGAAATCCGAGTTCGTCGACGGTGATGAGTTGTTCCAGGTCGTGGTCTAGTACTTGGGTGTAGTCTGAGCCGGGGGGGTGCAGCGGCATGGTGAAATATCCGAGTTCCATGGGGTTTTTGCCTTTTCTGGATTTTGTGGGTTAGTCGACGGCAATGTGGGTGTAATTTATGCTAATTGTGTTTGGA
This sequence comes from uncultured bacterium, assembly GCA_964012055.1. Lineage (GTDB taxonomy): Bacteria > Latescibacterota > UBA2968 > UBA8231 > UBA8231 > CAXGRO01. Next base: position 8,959 of record CAXGRO010000202.1, on the reverse strand, counting down.
AGGCTATATAAATGGGCGTTTGAAATACAATTGTATTACGTCACTGCCAGGGGGGCCATTGCGTCGATGTCGGTTACGGCGTCGATGATAACGGGGCGTTCGGCAGCGAAGGCTTGTTGCAGGGCGGTCGGTAGTTCAGAGGGATTTTCGACGCGGATGCCCAGGGCGCCCATGTTTTCGGCGAGGGTGGCAAAGTTTACTTCGGTGAATTGCCAGAGGCGGCGCGCCTCCTCCGTTTGTTCGCCGCCGTAGGCCCGGTCGAAGCCACGCTTGGATTGGTTACCCGAGTTGTTGTTGTTGACCAGGGTAACTGTGTTGATACCCCAGCGCACGGCGGTTTCTATTTCGGCGATGTGGTACCAGAGGCCGGCGTCGCCGGTGAAGCAGAAAATCGGCCGCTGGGGGGCGCCGCACTTGGCGCCCAGGGACGCCGGGAAGGCCCAGCCCAGGTGGCCGGCGCTGCGCATATAACTCTGTTGCGGGGTGCGCAAATCGTACATGCCGCCCATCCACATGCCGCCATGGCCGGTATCGGCGACGACGATGGCGTCGGCGGGCAGGGGGTCGCTCAGTTCTTTGCAGATGCGTTCGGGGCGCATGGGCACGGCGGCGGATTCGAGCAAGGGGGCAAAGTTGCGGCGCCATTCTGCAACTGTGGCGCCGGCGTATTCGACCCAGGCGGCGCGGCGGGGTGATGACTGGGCATCGGCCAACGCCAGCATGCGGTTTAAGGTGGCTTTAGCGTCGGCCTGAATGGCCGCTTGCAGCGGGTAGTTGCGGCCGATGATTTGCGGGTCTATGTCGATTTGAATGGCTGTCGTGCCGATGGGTGGCACTTCCCAGAAATGCGTCGTCATGCCGCCGGCTGAGGTACCGATAAAGCAGACCAGGTCGGCCTGGTTGACGACGCGGTTGGCGCTTTCGCGCGAGTAGGTGCCAACGACGCCCACCGATAAGGAGTGTGTGCCGGGGATGGCGTCTTTGCCGTTGAGCGAGGTGGCCACCGGGATGTTGAGGCGCTCGGCCAGAGAAACCAATTCGGCGGCGGCGCCCGAGGCGCGCACGCCGCCGCCGACGACGATGACTGGGCGCTCTGCCGATTCTATTAGCGACAGCGCGGCGCGCACTTCTTGCTCGGCGGGTTGGGGGCGGAACGGCGGTACCTGGGCGAACATTTCTTCGCACAGCACTTCCATGTCGGCTTCCTCGGCGTCGATTTGGGCTTCATTGCCGCAAAACTGCAGGTGTGCCGGACCCGGCGTCCCTGAGGTGGCGACGCGGAAGGCCTGGCGGATCATGTCGGGGAAGCGTTCGACGGCGTCGACGGTGGCGTTGAGTTTGGTCACCGGCTCAAAGGCGGGCAGGTCGTCGACCTCCTGGTAGACGCCGCGGAATTTGGTGTGCGGGTCGCGGCCGCCGGTGAGGGCGATGACGGGGGAGTGGGCCAGGTGGGCGTCGCGCAGACCGGCGGCCAGGTTGAGCGCCCCGATCACCTGGGCCATGCATACCCCGGGACGTCCGGTGGCGCGGGCGTAGCCGTCGGCCATGTAGGCGGCCGATTTTTCGGCGTGTACGTGCAGGCGCTTGATATCGGTGCGCAGTTCCAGTTCGACCATGGTGCGGCGCAGCACGGCTGGCACCATAAATACGTGGCGGACGCCGTAGCCTTTGAACATGTCGGCCAAAACCTGTGCGCCGGTCATTTTGGGCATGTTAATCCCCTGCTCTGTCTCGTCGAATTGTTGCTGGCAACGCGGGCATTCAACTTACTGTTGATATAACGCCCTGGTTGACTTGAGATTTTCTACATATAGATTTGAATGCTGTTCTGTTTTTTGCCCGTATCTCATAGAAATTTCTACCCACATTCGACACTGGTCGCTTGACAATAGTGCCGATCGCCTCTTTTCGCAAGATCGGCCGGGCAGATCATCAACCTGCCGGTCGGCGGCGCCATCCCGAAAGGTCATACCGTGTCCACATCAGATTTCCCCCATATCACTGCATCTCAGGTCGTTGCGCCGCCGCCGTGGGCGCCGGCGCAACGGCGCCTGTTTTCCGTCATGGAAGAGGCGGCGCGACTGACCGCCGAAAAATATTGCGATCGCGGCGGTATCCCCTACTTTGCCGACGATGTCGACGATCTGTACGAGCGGTTTTACAATTGGGGGCTCTTTTATTCTATGGGTGCCAGCGAAGAGATTATGGCGCTGGCGCTGCGCGCTTATAACGCCATCACCAGGTCCAACGACGAGCACACCCACAACCCGCTCTTTCCCTGGCTCTTCCCACAAATCCACAACGAATATTACAGTTTGACCGTGCCGCCGGGAAAGTCGCCGTCGTGGATACCCGGCCAGCGCATTATCACCGACTGGCACCACATGGGCGAGGGCAACCAGCTGTTCTACAGTTTTGGCCTCGGCGACCCGACGATTGCCGAGAATGTCCAGCGGGCGCAGCGCTTTGCCGCCATGATGATTGGGGCGGACCCGGCGGCGCCGAATTACGATGCCAATCTCAATCAGTTCCGCTCCGTTTACACCGACGCCCGAGGGCCGATCTTCGAGGTCAATGCCGAACAGGTTAAGGGGTTTTTGCACGGCGGCAGTCCGACTCAACCCGACTGGTCTGCCAAGCCCATGCCGACCCGTATTGGGCTGTACCCGGTCATCAAAGAGTTGGAACTCGACTGGTATAAGAATCCCCAGCGGGCCAGGGAAGTGGTGGACATATTTAACAAGGTGGTGATGCGGGGCGACACGCCGGCCAATCTGGCGGCCACCGGCCTGGTCACCAACGCCTACCTGTACACCGGTGACGACATCTACAAGCAGTGGGTACTGCGGTACACGGAGGGTTGGATTGACAGGATGCGCCGCAACGGCGGCATCATGCCGGACAATATCGGCCCGAGCGGCGAGATTGGCGAACACCGCGACGGCGTGTGGTGGGGCGGCTGGTACGGCTGGGACTGCTATAAAGGAATGAACATCGGCTTGACCTCCATCACCGTGGCGGCGCAGTGCGCCCAGCTCGTGTCCGGCGACGCGGGGTACCTGGAGATCCTGCGGACGCAGATGGAGCACATTGTTGGCAGGACGCAGAAGACAGACAGCGGCCAGGTGCTCTACTCGTGGCGGCGCAACAACGAGGATTGGTTCGACTACAAGGAAATGCCATCCAAGTGGCTTCCCCACCTGTACCACGCGTCCATGTCGGACGCGGATTATCAGCTTGTGGATACCGTCCGCCGCGGCGACGTGGAGCGCGATTGGGGCGAGACGGAGAAGATCAATGCCAAAAACGGGGGCGACTTTGCGTTCTTCCACTACCACGACGGCAAGTTTCCCAACTGGCCAGATGCGATTATGAGGTCTGAGCTCGACCAGGCGTTGACGGCCCTGGAGCACGTCAAGCAAGAGTCCCGCAGCCGCGACCAGATGCTGGAGCAAAACACCGGCATCCCCAACCCAGTTATGACCGAAGGGCTAACGCAGATGATGCTCGGTGCGCCCGGCACCGTGTACAACGGCGGTCTGTTGCGCGCTACCGTGCGCTATTACGACGCCGACTTGAAGCGCCCCGGTCTGCCGCAAGACGTCGCCGCATTGGTCGACAAGCTGGGGCCAGAAACGGTGGGCGTGCAACTGGTAAACCTCAGCGACAATCAGAGCCGCCGAGTCGTTGTGCAGTCGGGCGCTTTTGCAGAGCACCAATTTACTGAGGTTAAGTACGTCGACGGCGGTACGGAAAGGACGGTGGCTGCAGACTCCAAGTACATCGAGGTAACGCTGCCGCCGTCGACGGCCGTTGGCATGGAGTGCGGGTTAAAGCGCTTTGTCAACCGGCCCGGCTACGCCTTCCCCTGGCACGGCGACAGCGCATGATGCCGTCGTTCAAGGCGCCGCAAAGATTGTCCGTGTGGGCAGCGCAGAATGATAATGTATTTTTAATCAAAATCAGCTACCCCACCACTCTTCTCCGGGCAGCATGTGGGCGCGCAGCAGCTCTTCGTTTAAGTCGACCCCAATGCCTGGCCGGTCGGGCATGGTGATGTAGCCGCGGTCGACTACCGGACCGCCCCAATCGAGGGCGATGTCGTCCCACCAGGGGCAGTCGAGGCCGTGGTGTTCCAGGGCCAAGAAGTTGGGCGCGTTGGCGCAGACGTGCGCCGAGGCCACCGTGCCCACCGGGGTGCAGATGTTGTGCGGCGCGTAGGCCAGTGAATGCAGCTCGCAGAGCTCGGCCACTTTCTTGCCCTCTTGAATGCCGCCAAAGCGCGGGATGTCGGGCGTGATGATGTCGGCGGCGCGGCTTTCGATCATCGGCCGCAGGCCGTGGTTGGTCCAGTGGTTTTCGCCGCAGGCGATGGGCACGGAGGTGTGGTCGGTGACGTATTTCAAAGCGTCGAGATTTTCCGGCGGGGTGGGGTCTTCGAGCCACAGGATGTCGATGTCTTCCAGGCGCCGGGCGACTCTGAGGGCGTCGGCGGGTTGGTAGGACCAGTGCATGTCGAGGCACAGCTCTACGTCGTCGGGCAGGGCCTCGTAGGCGGCGTGGCTGACGGCACTCATGTACTCGACTTCCTGCCGGGAGAGGACGCGGTTGTGGGGGTCTTTGCGGTACTCCCCCGGGGCGCTGTTGTCGATGTCGACTTTGACGACGGTGTAGCCGGCTTCGACGCGCTCGTGCACGCCTTCGGCATAGGCTGCGGGCGATTTGTCGCCGGGGCGGGCGGTGTCGGCGTAGATGCGCACCTTGTCGCGGTACTTGCCGCCGAGCAATTGCCACAGGGGCAGGCCGGTGATTTTGCCGTGCAAATCCCACAGCGCCAGTTCGACGCCCGACATGGCCAATATGATGCTGCCGCCCATGGAACCGGCGCCGATGAGGCCGCGGTAGATGTGCTGGGCCAGGGCCACCGGGTGGCGCGGGTCGCGGCCGACGATCATGCCTTCGATGCGCGAGAGGATGTCGCGCACGCCAATGGGCAGCTGCGCTTCGCCGATGCCGTAGATGCCCTCGTCGGTTTCAACTTTGACCAGGGTCCAGGTCCAGGGGATGCCCTGGACCATTACGGATTTAATGCCGGTAATTTTCATGAACGATTGTGCTCCTAAAAAAATTGAGATCGATGGGTGTTAAGATCGGCGTTTTTCAGAATATTGGACGACTTCTTCGGCCAGGTGGGGGGGGATGAAGATGACGCCGGTTTGGGTGCCCAAAACGACGTCGCCGGGTAGGCAGGTGGCTTCGCAGATGCGGGTGATGCCGTTGATGTCGGGCATGGTGACGCCGGGGATGGCCTCGGGGTGGATGCGCTTGACGTAGGTGCAAAAGTCGGGGATGCGCATGATGCCGCGCAAATCGCGCAGGCCGCCGTCGATGACCATGCCGCGGCCGCCGTTGTTCTTGATGGCCGTGGTTAAATTATCGCCCACCAGGTTGACGCGGCCAAAGAGGTCGGCCACCAGCACGTCGCCGTCGACCATCTCGTCGATCACCCAGGAGTTGAGGAAGCCGATGCGGCCCTCGGTTTCGCCCAGGTTGAGGAGGGTCTGGTGCAGTTCGGGGCGCAGGGGGACCCAGCGGCAGGTGATGGCGCGGCCGACCAATACGCGCTCGGGGTAGAGGATGTTCCAGTCGCCGGCAAAGTTGTGGTGGTAACCGTGCTCGTCGAGCACTTCCCAGGCCTCGTCGATGGTTACGGATGCCATGCGCTGGAGGATGTCGTCGGGCACCAGGGGGCGGTTATTTGCGTCGCGCGTGCCGGTCCACTGGCTGGTGATTTCGGCGATCAATTCGGGATTTGTAAGTTTCATTTGCGCTAGCTATTCCCGGAACATAGGCTGCAGGAATATGCGCCCGGTTTCTCCTTCTGCTTCAAAGCGCACGTAGGCCTCGTCGCCGGCCCTGTATTCAAAGCGGGTACCTTCCGCCTTTGCCAGCTCTGCGACGCCCGGTCCGACGAACAGACCGGTGCAGGGCGCGTCGACTTCTACGGCGATGTGCCCCTGATCTTCTGAGACGGTTTCGAGGAGCAGGCCGGTGGAGGCGTAGCAGCGGCCCGCTTTGGCGGCGCCCACAATGGCCTGGGGGGTCACCTCTTCGACGAGGATCATGTTGAAGGCGTTGGCAAAGTCGTCGGGATCGTGGAAGTCGTCGTTGGCATAACCCCAGGGGCGGTGTCCGGCGGTCAATAGCTCGTCCCAAAAATCGGAGTACAGGGGCTGGCGGCCGTGGGCGATAGCCGACTCTATGCCGTAGTGGCCGTTGTAGACCTCAATTCCGTCTGGCCAGGTACCCAATTCTTCCAACATCTGCCGGGTCCAATAGTCGCGCCCCGAGGCGTGGGGGCGCGGGTGGCAAACCACGGTGAGCAACTCGCCGGCGCGCGCCAGCGCTTCTTCCAGGGATAGTTCGTAGAGGGGGTCTACCTTAGGGCCGGCAAAGAGCACGTTTTCTCGAGTGCTGTATTCGAAACCTTCGAGAAAGACCAGCTCCTGGTACGCCTGCCGCATCGCCGACAGGTCGGTGACTATGTCGTGATCGGTGAGGGTGACAAAATCGGCCCCGAGATCGGCGTATTGTTTGACGCTGTCGGCCAGGGGTACGGAGGAACAGGCGCTGTTTTCGCTGCAGTGGCCGTGAAAACTTCCACGCACCCACTTGCCCGTTAGATTTTTGTACGGATTTTTCATATCGTCCTTTTCTCAAGTTGGTAGCTCGGCTGTTGGCCAAAGCCGTCGATGACCAGGCGCCCGTCCGAGTAGAGCGAGGCGATGGCGTAGGCGTTGTTCTGCAGCCCCTCGCCCACCACCATGGCGCGCAGGCCGATGCAGTCTATGTCGTTGTCCAGGGTCGTTAGAATGCCCGGGTGGTAGTGCGCCTGAATCAGGGCGCGGACGTTGTTTGCTTCTGCCAGCACCTGGCGCAGGCGGGCGGCGTTGCACAAAACGTGCGGGTCTCGCTCGCCCTGATCCAGGCGCGCGTCGACGTTTTCGTGGCACAGTGCAATGACCGGCTGCGGGTGGCTGGCTTGCAGGTCCTGGCGCAGCCACTCGAGCTGGGCGTTGGAAATCCAGGCCTGGTCCCAGGAAAAGTTGCCGGTGCTAAAATCGCGGCCGTCCTGGTGGTAATTGCCGTCCAGCACCACAAAGTGGACGCCGCCCGCATCAAAGGAATAATAGGGTTGGCTGCCGCAGTGCTGCAGGAATTCTGCTTTGCTCAGGGTGGCCACGTCGTGGTTGCCGAGTACGACGTGGCGGTCGCCATCAAAACCGGAGAGTATTTCGAGCATGCGCTCCAGGTAATTGCGCTCGATTTGGGGGTCGTCGGCCTGGTCGATGAGGTCTCCCATGCAGACGATGAAATCGAGTCCGCTGTGCGCAAAATGGTCGACGCAGGCCTGCAGTTTTGCCGGCGCTTCGTCGCAGTGGCGGTCGCCGTAGATTTTTTCGGCGTAGTGGGCGTCGGCGAACAGGCCAAAACGCACGAGTGGGTCACTGGCGTTGGGACTCATGGTTTGTTAGCTTTCGTTTGCGCCGGCCAGCTGGCTCACCGGCCGGCTCTTTTCCCAACGCATTTTCGCCTCTGTGTCCAGGCCGCCGGCCGGTACCAGGAAGTCCTCGCCCAAAAGCGAGCGGGCGACGCCGGCCACCTGCGGGTGCAGCAGCACCGCCCGGGTGAATTCGTCGGAGGCGATGAATTCGTCGATGTTGCCCCGCTTCAGGTCGTTGCAGCGGCGGTTGAAGGCCTGGTCAATTACGCCTTCGAGCAGCACGTAACCGGAGGCGACGAAGTCCATTACATCGCTGTCGTTGAGCGTCGGTTTGATCTCTGCCATGCTTTATTCAATAGATCGTTGGGCAAAGTACTTATAATTACAGAACGGGTAAGTGATGCCGTCTTTTGTGAAAGTAGCACAAATTAATCTGAGAGCCAACCGCTGCCAGATACTATAATATGTTGTTCGAGAGATTTAGTGAGGCACAAGAGGTCTCTCATCTAATATAAAAGGATTTTTTCATTATGGCCGAAACTATCGTGCCGGAGAAAATAGTCGCCAATTTTTTAGAGCCCGCCGACCCAAATCGCAATTACGTCCACTGGCGCAATTTTCTGCGCCAGTGGTGGGTACTGGGCCCGTTTTCTTTTGCCGACCGAGAGTACGCCAACACCGACCCGGCCCGCGCCCTGGACGAACCTTTTGTCGAAAACGAAGCGCAGCTGCTGCCCTGTGAGGACGCGGAAGTGGCGGGGTGTATCTGGCGCCGCTATTCGGCGGTGAGCGTGATGAGCAAGTGGTGGGAACTCACCCCGGAGCGGGTGCTACTGCGCCACCATCACGAGCTGCGCATGAAGAGCACAGAGCCGGCGCCGCAACCGCCCGGCGGGGTGCACGTGACCATAGATCTGTTTACGATAGAGGACGAGCTGATGCCGTGTTGGGGGTCGCGCGAGCGCGGCATCGACGGGGAGCCTTATTGTCCCCGTTGCGAGACTCACATTCCGCAAAAGCCGTATCGATGTCCCCAATGCGGGCAGCGCGTGGGGTACTATACTTCATACAGTTCCTTGGGGTTTCCGCGGCGTTCCTGGGATCGGCCGTCGTTTCCCTTTGACTATTCGGTTACTTATCTGGCGGCCCAGGTCCAGGTGCCGGAAGCGGGTGAGTACGTGCTGCGGTGGAGTTCCAATACGCCGTGCCGCGTTTGGGTCAACGGCGAAGATGCGGCACGTTTTGACGGCCCGTTCTTGTCGTGCAGTGCCAACCAGAATCGCAAGTGGGATCTCTTTGCCGATCCGGTGCGTTTGCAACCCGGGTGGAATTGCGTGGTGGCCAAGGTGGTCTTGTCGACCATAGAGGACGGCGAACACTGCTTTTGCGCCCGCCTGGAAAAGCCCGAGCGCGCCCGTTTTTTTGTGCACAGCACGCGCGGCGAGAAGGTGGCGC
>CAXGRO010000201.1:0-9258 GCA_964012055.1 uncultured bacterium | reverse complement strand
ATATACCTTATTGGTGACCCACATAGGGTACCAAACCTTGCGCCGCCCCGTCGTCGCAAGCCGCGACGACACGCTGAGCCTAACGCTGGCGTTAGAAAAAGCCCCTGCCGTCCTGCCCGCAACCGTAGTAACCGGCACTCGCTCGCCGCGCTTTAGCGACGACACGCCGGTGTACACCACCCTCGTTTCAAAAGAAGACATCGCCGCCCAGGGCGCGGTACGCCTGGGCGAAATCCTGCGCGAGCAAACGGGGCTCAACGTCATTGCCGACCACGGCACCGGCGTCCAGGTGCAGGGCTTTGACCCCGACTACCCCCTGGTTTTGCTCGACGGCGAGCCGGTCATCGGGCGCACCGCCGGCACCCTCGACCTGCAGCGCTTTGCTGCCGGCAATCTCGAACAGGTCGAAATCGTCAAAGGCCCCACCTCCTCCCTCTACGGCAGCGAGGCCCTGGCCGGTGTGGTCAATTTGATCACGCGGCGGCCGCAAAGCCCCTTTGCCGCCCGCCTGCAATCGCGCTACGCCACCCACAACAGCGCCGACGTGGGCGCCCAAGTGGAACTGACGCGCGGCCCCCTGGGACTATTGCTTTTCGCCAATTTGAACCGCAGCAACGGTTACGACCTGTCGCTCCAGACCGTCGACCCGACCACACCGCAATTCACCGACCTGACGCTGCACCCCAAACTCACCTACCAATTCAACGATAAGACCGACCTAACACTGGCCTTACGGCTCAACCGAGAAACGCAACACAGCGTCAGCACCATTCGCAAGGACGGCGTCGAGTCTGTGTTGGACGACGACGACACCGCCAACGATGTGAGCCTGTCCACCCAGGTGTGTTGGCGCCCCCGGCCGGGTCTGAAATCGGTGGTAAAACTCTACGGGGCGCGTTTTTCCACCGAGGGCCGACTGACGCGCCAGGCGGACAACACTCTGCAAAGTCGCAGCGATTTTGTGCAATCCTACTACAAAGGAGAAATACAATTCGACGCGACGGCCGGAACGCAACACCTGTTCACCTGGGGCGGCGGTTACATTGGCGAAGAAGTGGAGGCCGACCGCATTGCCGCCGGCAAACAATCTTCGCACAGCCTGTTCCTCTTTGCCCAAGATGAGTGGAGCCCGCGCCCCTATTTGGACCTGGTATTTAGCGCCCGCAACGACGACCACAGCGACTTTGCCGCCCACCTCAGCCCCAAGGTCGCCGCCCTGATCCGCCTCAAACCCTGGCTGCGGCTGCGCGCCTCGGCCGGCCGCGGTTTTAAATCGCCGGAGTTCCGCCAGCTCTACCTCGACTTCACCAATCCCACTGTGGGCTACAGCGTCTTCGGCACCACGACGGTGGACCAGTCGCTCAGCCAGCTGCAGAACACCGGGCAAATTCAGCGCGTTTTACTTGAGCCGGCCGCAGAGCAGATCGAACCCGAAAAGTCGGCGGCCTACAACCTGGGCTTTGACGTGCGGCCCCGGCCAAACCTGCAAGTGCGCTTCAACTTTTTTCGCAACAATGTCAGAGACTTGATCGACACCGCCCCCATCGCCATCAAGAGCAATAACCAGCGCGTCTTCAGCTACTTCAACATTAACAAGGTCTATACCCAGGGTTTGGAAAGCGACGTGGAGGTTGCCCTGAGCCCCAACGTGGAGCTGGGGTTCGGCTACCAGTACTTATACGCCAAAGACCAGGACGTCGTCGACCAAATTAAAAACGGCCAATTGTTCGCGCTGCAGGATGACGGCCGTTCCCGCGCCGTGCGCCCTGCCGAATACGGCGGCCTATTCAACCGTTCTAAACATTCGGGCAACATCAGAATGGCCTACCGCCACGAGCGCTCTGCCCTGAAGGGCACGGTGCGCGGCATTTTGCGCGGTCGCTACGGCTACGCCGACCAGAATGCCAACCAGATCCTCGACCGCGACGACGAATACCTGCCCGGCTACGCCCTGTGGAATCTGACGCTACGCAAATCTCTGTCGCCCTTCACCGTACAATTGGGCGTCGACAACCTCTTTGACAAAACCGACCCCAAAACCCTTCCCTCGCTGCCCGGCCGCATCCTCTACACCGGTGTGAACCGGACATTCTAACCCTTTAACAAGGAGACATCGCCATGCGACGTACCGCCCTTCTTTCTCTTCTCACCTCGCTGTTCTTTGCCGCCGCCTGCAGCGACAGCAACGACGGCAACCCCGTTGGCGCCGGGACAAACCAGTCGCAAAGCGCTCTGTCCGATGTTACGGTCGAGGATCTGCCCGCTGACCCGGAGCGCTCGGGCGCCTTCACCTATTTCAGTTTGCGCCAAAACGCCGTGGTGGACATCGCCAACGCCCAGAGCAACCGCTGGGATTTGGCCTTCAACGCCACCACCATCTTGACCAATTCGGGCACCAGCGGCCCGGGCCAGGGCGGGGGCATGGTGATGACTGGCGTCGACTACGACAGCCTGGGTGAATTGCCCGCCGACGGCTGGTTGACCGACGCCGACGGCGCCCCGGCCCTGGCCCAATCTAGCTGGTACACCTATACCGGCGCCGACGGCAACCCGCCCCACGCCATTTTGTCGAACCCCGGCGTGGTGCTGGCCGTGCGCACCGGAGACGGCCGCTTTGCCAAGGTACAGATCATGAGCTACTACAAAGGCGGCGCTGCCATACCCACCGGCGCTGAGGGCGAAGCCAGTCGCTTTTACACCTTCCGTTTTGTCTTTCAATCCGACGGCTCGCGCAAAGTCAACTAAGGCGCGGCCAACCCCTTACTCACCCAAGGAGAACGCCCAATGTACACTCTGGTCAACAACCCGCCCACGACAACCATCTACTGCTGCGAGCGGGGCGGCATCCATCTGGTCATCCAAAACATCAATATCGGCATGTACCCCTCTGAATTTTGCGACCTCAACCGCAAGGTGCAACAAGCCTTGAATCGCGTAGAGGAAGGCACCTGGCCCTGCCCCTTTGTCTCCCTGAGCTATTACACCACGGTCGTCTGCTTGAGCCTGGACGACCTGCCCCCCCTGGCCAAAGCCATGCAGGAGGCCGTCGAATTCATCGAAGAGATCTACGAGTCGGGCGAAGCCAGTCCGCAAACCGAATCGATGTGCCAACCGAGCAAACCGCACATCGGCGGTTTGCCCGAACCCAACGCGCAGGCGGATTCAACTAACACCGATCATCTGCACCTCAACTGAAGTGATAGGCCACACCTATGTCGACTAAAACCGATACGTCTGCCACCCGCAACGGCGACCTCAAGCAGATCTGGAACGCTTTTCAAAGCGCCAACCCCAAGGTGCGCATTCGCGACGCGGCCGATCAATTGGGCGTGAGCGAGGCCGAATTAGTGGCCGCCTCTTGCGGCGAGGGCACCGTACGCTTAGAAGCCGAGTGGGATCAACTGGTCCACCGTTTGGAGGAGTTGGGCCCGGTCATGGCCCTGACGCGCAACGAACACGCGGTCTCCGAAAAACACGGCATCTACCGCAACATCAAATTCCACGGGCAAATGGGTCTGGTCCTGGATGAGGGCATTGACCTGCGCCTATTTATGAACCACTGGCACTCGGGCTTTGGGGTGGAGACTGAGGGACGGCAGGGGCCCCTGCGCAGCTTGCAATTTTTCGATCGGCACGGCACCGCTGTGCACAAAGTCTACCTGACCGAAGCGAGCGACCAGACCGCCTACAACCAACTCCTCGAAGATTACGCCAGCGCCGATCAATCGCCACAGCAGCTCGTTTATTCGATCGAACCGCAACCCCCCGACCGGCCCGATTCGGCCATCGACCTGGCGGGTTTGGAAGCGGCCTGGAACGCCTTGCAGGACACCCACGACTTTCGCCGCCTGCTCAACCGCTTTGAGGTGGGGCGGGTGCAAGCCCTGCGCCTAGTGGACGACGCGCTGGCCTATCGGGTCGCCGTTACCAGTTTAAACGAAGTGCTGCACATGGCCGCCCAATACCAGCTCAACATCATGGTTTTTGTCAGCAACCCCGGGGTCATCCAGATACACTCGGGGCCGGTGCACGAAATCAAGTCGTCCAGACACTGGCTCAACGTGCTGGACGACGCCTTTAACCTGCACGTCAGGGAAGACCGCATAGACTCGGCCTGGGTGGTGCGCAAACCCACGCGCGACGGCGCGGTTTTGAGCCTGGAACTGTACGACGACCGGGGCGAAACCATCGCCCTGCTCTTCGCTAAACGCAAGGAAGGCCAGGCCGTGTCCGAAGCATGGCAGTCCGTGCTGTCCGCCCTATACTGGGAGCCGCCACAAATCTTATGAACTGCATCTGGAAATTACTCATTGGCGCGGCGGCCATTGTGTGGTCCGCCGCTGCATCCGCGCGCGGCGCCGAGGGCGACTTGCCTGTCATCGAAGATACTTCGCGCATCGTAAGCCTGGGCGGCGCCGTCACCGAAATTGTCTATGCCCTGGGGGCCGGTGAGCGCGTAGTGGGCGTAGACGCCTCCAGCTCCTACCCCGCCGAGGTCAACAAACTGACGAAGGTCGCCTACCACCGCCGAATTTCGGCCGAGGGCGTGCTGTCGCTGTCGCCCACGCTGGTCATCGCCACCACCGAAGCGGGGCCGCCCGAAGCGCTTCAGCAGCTCGAGAGCGCCGGCGTGCCCGTGCTCATTTTACCCCACGAACCCACTGTGGAGTGCGCCGTGACTAAAATTGAACGCATTGCGGCGGCGCTAGACGCAAAAGCGGTTGGCACGGCCCTTATTGCCCGCATGCGCCAGGACCTGAACCAGGTGAAATCTGCAATCTCTGCGCAAGAGAACAAGGCCAAAGTTATCTTCCTCTACGCCCGGGGCCAGGGCACGCTGATGGTCGCTGGGCAAGACACGGGGGCCGATACCATGATCGGCCTGGCCGGCGGCGTCAACGCCGTTCAGGGCTACGACGGCTATAAACCGCTCACCTCCGAAGCGGCGGTGGCCGCCGCCCCCGATGTCATTCTGCTCATGGATAGCGGCCTGGAGAGCGTCGGCGGCCGCGACGGGCTCGGGCAGTTGCCCGGCCTCAATCTGACGCCGGCGGGCCGGCAAGGACGGGTGTTGTCGATGGACGGGCTGTTTTTGCTGGGCTTTGGCCCCCGCTTGGGCCAGGCCGCGCTGGCGCTGAACCAAGCGCTGTATCAAACGCCGACGGCGACCACACACAACGATGAGCGAAACTAAAATTGCCCAGTCAGGGCCGCCCGGACGGGTGCCGCTTTTGTGCCGGCTCGACCGCCGCTTGTTAAAAAAAATATCCCTGCCGCAAAAGGGCCCGTTGGGCCTGGCCATACTGGCCGTGTTGCTGGGATTTTTGTGTACCCTCTCCTTGGGCAAGGGCGCCGTTGCCATCGACCCCGGCCAGGTTTTGGCCATCCTCGGCCGCCCGTTGCAGTTGTCTCTACCCTGGGCTTTTGAACCGCATCACGAGGCCATCATTTGGGCCATTCGCCTACCGCGCGTTTTTCTGGGCGCGTTGATCGGCGGCGGCCTGGCCCTTACCGGCGCCGCCATGCAGGGCCTATTTCGCAACCCGCTGGCCGACCCCGCGCTCATTGGCATTTCGAGCGGCGCCGCCGTAGCGGCCGTAGCCGTGATTGTTTTGGGCGCCACCACGCTGGACTTTGCCACCCAAGCGCTGGGCCCCTTTGCTCTGTCGCTGGCCGCCTTTGCCGGCGCCGCCGCCGCCACGTTTTTGGTCTATCGCCTGTCGCTGGTCCACGGCAGGGTGGCCGTGTCGACCATGTTGCTGGCGGGCATCGCCATCAACGCCGTAGCCGGCGCCATCACCGGGGTATTTACCTTTGTCGCCGACGACGCCCAGTTGCGCAACCTCACCTTTTGGAGTTTGGGCAGTTTGGGCGGTGCCACCTGGCTGGCGGTGGCCGCCGCCGCGCCGTTGATTGGGTTTTCGTCGCTGGCCGTGCTGCGCTACACCCGCCCGCTCAACGCGCTGCTGCTGGGCGAGGATGAAGCCGGTCATCTGGGTTACCACGTAGATCGCCTCAAGCGCACCATTGTCCTCCTTGTCGCCCTGTCGGTGGGCGCGGCGGTGGCGGTGGCTGGCATCATAGGTTTTATCGGCCTAGTGGTACCCCATTTGCTGCGCCTCACCCTGGGACCCGATCACCGCCTGTTGCTGCCGGGGGCGGCCCTGTTGGGCGCCAGCCTGCTTTTGGGTGCCGACCTCATCGCCCGTACCCTGGTCGCCCCGGCCGAATTGCCCATCGGCATTGTGACGGCAATTATCGGCGGCCCCTTCTTCATGTATCTGCTGCAGCGCGGCCGGCGCCTGGGGAGGTATTGATGCTCGAAGGCAAGCAGATCTGCGTGGCAGTGAACGGCCGGTTTTTGTTGGAGGGCGTTTCCGTACAGGTGGCGCCGGGCGAAGTGGTGGCGGTTTTGGGCCCCAACGGCGCCGGCAAATCCACCCTCTTGAAAGTTTTGTGCGGCGATTTGTTGCCGGCCAGCGGTGTGGTGCTGATGGGCGGGCGGCCTTTGCGGCTGTGGGACAAAAAGGCGAGCGCCCAGGTGCGCGCCGTTTTACCACAACAATCCAGCCTCAATTTTCCCTTTAGCGCGCTCGAAGTGGCGCTGATGGGGCGCGCCCCCCACCAGCGCGGCGATGTGGCGGCGGACTACGCCGTAGCGCGCGCCGCGCTACAAGAAGCCGGGGTGGATCACCTGGCGGATCGCCTCTACACGACCCTGTCGGGCGGCGAGAGCCAGCGGGTGCACCTGGGTCGGGTATTGGCGCAAATCTGGGAGTCGGTGGACGGTGCGCCGCGCTACCTGTTGATGGACGAACCCACCTCCAGTCTAGATCTGGCCTACCAGCACCACACCCTGGGTGTGGTTCGACAATTCGCCGCGCAAGACGTCGGCGTGCTGTTGGTGTTGCACGACCTCAACCTGGCGGCCCAATATGCCGACCGCATTTTGCTGTTGCACGCCGGCCGCCCGGTGGCACTGGGCGCGCCCGAGCAGGTGTTGCGCGCCGACACCATTCAAGACGTCTACGGGATGCCGATAGAGGTCATCCCCCACCCACATATCCCCTGTCCGTTGGTTATTCCCTTAGCTATTAGGTAGGCTTGAGACTTATGAAAAAATCGTGCTGTGAGAAACATCTGCGCAAAGGAAAGTCCTGTAAGAAATGTCCGCTTCACGCGTCGCGCGACAAGAAGTCTAAAAATCGAGCGCGATAGAACTTAGTTGTTACACCGTTTTGGCGGTGGCCGCCTGTTTGGCAGATTGCACACCCATTCTAGCGTGGGATAAATCTGCCGCCTCCTATCAGTCGGTCCGGGTGGCCACCGCCTCATTAATCACATGGAGAATTTCACATGCCCAGATATACGGGTCCCAAAGTTCGCAAGATGCGCGCCCTCGAAACGTATCTTTCCGGCTTGTCCGGCAAAAGCATGGAACACCGCCCCAACAGACCGGGGCAACACGGCGGCCGCGGCGGCCGCAGGAGGTTGTCTGAGTTTGCGGTGCAGCTCAGCGAAAAACAAAAACTCCAATTCAATTACGGCCTGCGCGAAAAGCAGCTCTCGAGGCTGGTAAAAGAGGCGCGCAAAGGCCACACGGCCGCCGGCGAAAAGCTGATTGAGTTGATCGAACGGCGGTTGGACAACGTCGTTTTCCGCGCCGGTTTTGCCCGCACCATTCCGGCCGCCCGCCAACTGGTGACGCACGGGCACATCCAAGTCAACGGCAAGCGCGTCGACATTGCCTCCTACCGAGTGGACGTGGGCGACGTGGTGGGCATTAAGGACAAAAGCCGCGACCTGGTGGTAATTAGAGATGCCATCACCAGCGACCGCTTGGCACGGCCGGATTGGCTGCAGTGCAATTACGCCGAGCGCAACGCAACGGTGCTGGCGCGCCCCGGCGTCGATTCGCTTTCGGTAGAAGTGGACATCGCCCGGGTCATCGAATACTACGCCAAGAGGGGGTAA
Organism: uncultured bacterium; assembly: GCA_964012055.1. Taxonomy (GTDB): domain Bacteria; phylum Latescibacterota; class UBA2968; order UBA8231; family UBA8231; genus CAXGRO01. Next base: position 1,284 of record CAXGRO010000201.1, on the reverse strand, counting down.
TGTTTTACGAGGGCCTGTGCCCACTCGCCGGGGCGGCAAGCAGTACCATCGCAGTATCACAAATCAGTTCAGAGAGGAAGTTGTACCCAAATGCCTAGAAAGAAGACCAAAAAAAAATTACGGGGACCTTTCCCCATTGAGGAGCTAGCGGCCGCCGTGGACGTCTCAGTGGAAGAGATAAAACGTTTTCAACAGCAGGGCCTCATCCCGCGTCGCCGCGAGTGGACTGAGGGGCCGGCCATGTTTTACAAACCGGACATCAATAGAATCGAAAAGGCAAAACAGCAGACGCATCCGCAAGACGCACGGCGCTAGCACGCGGCGGTGCCGATAGCGGTCTGAAATTCGGCGTCGACGGGAATTTCCTGATGCGCCTTTCCGCTGTCGTAGTCGAGCAAATCTTCCCAGCTTTTAAAGCCGCGGTTGCGCAGATCGCACTTATTTACCTCATGTAAGAGGGAGCACATTAAACGTTTGCGGCAACGCCAATGTCGCATCTAGGAAAACGCAGAACTGTTGCAGTTCGCCGAACAAACTGACGAGCGAGGATAGCGCCATGACCGAACCCCTTATTGCCACCCGCAAGTGGAAAACACAATGCCAGGCCGCCGACTGTCACCGCACCACGCGCACGGCCGGCTACTGCCCCCGTCACTACCAGCAAGTCCGCCGCCACGGGCGCCTCACCCCAGAGCACGAATACCACAGTCGCAACGGCATTTGCTGCGCCAGCCACTGTCGCGAATCCGCAATCGCCAAAGGCTATTGTTTTCGCCACTACCAGCAAATTCGCCGCTACGGGCGCCTCACCCCAGAGCGCGAGCGCGTGTACGGCCGCACCAACTGCCAGGTGCGCGGCTGCAGCGAAAAACACGCGGCGCAAGGCTATTGTTTTCGCCACTACCAGCAAATTCGCCGCTACGGGCGCCTCACCCCAGAGCGCGAGCGCGTGTACGGCCGCACCAACTGCCAGGTGCGCGGCTGCAGCGAAAAACACGCGGCGCAAGGCTATTGTTTTCGCCACTACCAGCAAATTCTCCGCTACGGGCGCCTCACCCCAGAGCGCGAGCGCGTGTAAGGCCGCACCACCTGTACTTTTTGTATATTGACTCTGTTAGAGCCTTGTATCTCCTAATTTATTAGTTATGCGATTTGATTATGAGCAATACGCCGCTTTCCAAACTTTCCCCTGCCAATCTCAACGCAGCCCCACTCTCTGAAGAAAACAATGAAGAAAACAATCTAGACGATATTCTGGAGCAAGCACAAGGACACCTACAACTC
>CAXGRO010000200.1:0-9331 GCA_964012055.1 uncultured bacterium | reverse complement strand
CTTACTCAAAAGACGCGCGAAAAACACGCAATTTTAAGACGGCTTCTTAGAATTGGCGGCCTTCAACTCTCGCCGGGCATTCATGCCCGGCTCCGAGGCCAATCCCCCTTTCCGCTGTCCTGCGGACAGGGGGATTGGAATCCGCTCTGGGCCCCCCCTACCTGACCTGCGCAGACGTAGTTTATCTAAGTTAGCGCCTTATTGCAGAACTGTGCTTCTGACCCCGGGGAGGGGAGACGTATCGTTTGGGAGGCTAGTTTGCCTCGTCATCCAGTTTTGCCTCGACGCTGGAGATTTTTTCTGCCATGCTTTGGGTGCGATCAGTGCGGGTGCCCAGTTTGAGCGAGGTTGAAATGCGCGGTGCGCCCATTTCGTGTACGACCTCGTGACAACGTTTGATGGCAGCCATCACCTGGTTCCAATCTCCCTCGATATTGGTGCCGTAGGCGTGCATGTTGATCTCCAAACCGGCTTCCTCCAGCACGCGTTGGCAGGCGGCCACGTGTTTGGAAACCGACACCCCCACACCGATGGGCACAACGCACAGATCGGCAATAACTTTCATCCCATTTTCCTCCAGTATTTTGAAATAACTCGAGTTTCTAGATAAACGATCGCTGAGCATCGAGGTCCCCCCCTTGTCGCGTTACACCACCAACGTACCATCCATTCTAAAACACTCGTTTTATCCCTGGTTTTCGCTCTCGGCTTTTCTTAGTTTCTCTGGAAATTAGGACGATTAGCAAATTTTGTCATATGGAAGGCGGGCGATGGCCGGACTTACAGAAGAACAATTGGATTTTTTTAATACCGAGGGGTATCTCCACGTGCCCGATGCACTGCAACCCGAAGACCTCGACCCGGTGCCAGGAGTGGCTGACGGCGTGGAAGCTGGCGCGCGTTTCTAGCCGCGGTGCGCGCTTTTATCGCTGGAGTTGAAGGGGCTGAAGTTTTCCCCGCGTCATTAGACGTCGCTGGGAAGTTCTCGATTTTGCTGAACGACTACGACGGCGGCAGATAGTTTTCGAAGAAGCGCTGCCATTTTTTGTAAAAGACGTTGTCGATGTCGGCTTTGCCTCTGGTGCTTTGTGAGTCCCAGGGCGGCCTGCCCGGCCACTCCCCCACAAAGCACCGCCGGCAAAACCGCCACCCGCAAACGCCAGCTACATATGGTTTATTACTGCGCGGGTTTTGGTAATTGGCAAAATTTAAAACTAAGCTGGAATCAAAAGCGTCGCAAGAATTTTGTGGGACTGACCATTAATATTCATCATTAATCAACTTCGCTTGGTAGTGTGGATTGAAGCGAGTTTCTTAAACGGCGATTTTAAGCCTTGTTCCTTGCAAATGTCGCTGTTGTAGAGTAGTGTTTATGGGCCATTGGAAGAGCCATAAGAGGTAATTAGAGAGGAAAGAATATGAGCAGCAGAAACGGCTATATCGACGATAAAATCTACGACTACATCCTGTACAATTCACTGCGCGACTTGCCGGTGCTGGCACAACTGCGCCAGGAGACCCAGGAAATGGCCATGGGCCTTATGCAGGTGTCGCCCGACCAGGGGCAGTTTATGGCGTTGCTGGTGCGGCTGGTGGGGGCGCGTAAAATTGTCGAGGTGGGCACGTTCACCGGCTACAGCAGCACGGTGATGGCGCTGGCGCTGCCCGACGACGGCCGCCTGGTGGCCTGTGACGCGAGCGAGGAATACACCAATGTGGCGCGGCGCTACTGGCAGGAGGCGGGCGTGGCCGACAAGATTGAGCTGCGCCTGGGCGCCGCCGGGGAAACGCTAGCAGGGATGTTGGACGACAGCGAAGCGGAGAGTTACGACATGGCGTTTATCGACGCCGACAAGGTGAACTACGGCGACTACTACGAGAAGTGCCTGCAATTGCTGCGGCCGGGCGGGGTGATTCTGATCGACAATGTGCTGTGGGGTGGGCGGCCCGCCGACCCGCAGGAGGACGGCGAAGACACGGTGGCCATTCGCCGGCTCAACGCGGCCATTCACCAGGATGAGCGCGTCGACGTTTCGCTCTTGTCGATTGGCGACGGGTTGACGCTGGCGCGCAAGCGCTAGGCAGCGGCGTGAAGGTTCTATTCATCATCGCCTGGATCGCCTGCTCCGTGGCGGTGGCGGTGCTGGCCGAGCGCAAGGGTCGCTCGTTTGAATTGTTCCTCAACGTAGCGCTGGTGCTCAGTCCGGTGGTGGGGCTCATTGCGGTGCTGGTGGCCAAACCCACGCAGAAGGCGCTTTTAGACATGGGCCGCGCCCGGCGCTGCCGCCACTGCGATCACTTGATGGCGGCCGACGTACAGGTCTGTCCCGTTTGCCGGGGGCGGCAGCCCAAGGGTCGCATCAAAACCGACCGCGAGGTGACCACCTGGGTGATGTTGGGGGGCTGGGCCGGCATAGTGTTGCTGGGGTTTGGGCTGCTGACGTTGATCGGGCTGGGGGTCGAGTGGGCGCGGCGTTCTGCTTTTTGAGGGGCGGATCTCTTACTTATTCTGTTTGTTCACTGCCTTCATAACGATGGCCTCGGCCCACTTGGGTTTGACGGCGTACAGTCCTAAGAGCAGGCGCAGTTTCCAGGGCATAACGAGTTTGCGCCGGCGCTCGATCATGCCCTGGAGAATGGCCTGGCTAGCCGATTCGAGGGCGATGGATTCGCTGCTGTGTTTGCGCGACGAGGCGCCCAGCGCCTGGCCGTCGGCGTCAAAGGCGTTTTGCCTCAGGTCGGTGCCGCGCAGCCAGTGGGGCAGTACCGTGAGGACGTCGACGCCGCTGCCCTCCAGTTCCATTCTGAGCGCTTTGCAAAAACCCTCCAGGGCGTGTTTGGAGGCGACGTAGCCGGTGTGCAGCGGCACGCCTATTTCGCCCTGGATGGAGGAGACGGCGGCGATGAGGCCGCGGCTCTGTTTGAGGTGCGGCAGCGCCGGATGGACGCAGTTGACCAGGCCCAGGTAGTTGACCTCGATGAGTTTGTGAAAGACCGTCAGGTCTTCGATTTCGTCAAAGCGCGCCCACATGCTGATGCCGGCGTTGGCCACCAGGTAGTCGATTGAGCCGTAGTGTTCCACGCTCGTTTCGATGAGGCGCTTGCAGTCCTCCGCCCGGGTGACGTCGCCCACTACCGCCAGGGCGCTGGCCCCGGCCGCTTGGCACAGACCCACCACTTCCTGCAGTTTTTCGCCGTTGCGCGCGAAGAGCACCAGCCGCGCCCCGGCGGCGGCGAACTCCTGCGCCAGCACGGCGCCCAGCCCCGATGAGGCCCCGGTTAAAATCACCGTTTTGTCGCGCAACATAGATCGCCTCACGACTCGTCGGTAAAGACGCCGTTGCGGATGCCAAAGACGTTGTTGGGGTCCATGGCCTGTTTGGTCTGGCGCAGCACCTGCATGCTGTTGGGGGATTGGATCTGGGCGAGGAAGTTCTGGCGGATTTTGCCGATGCCGTGGTGGTGCGATAGCGAGCCGCCGTGGTCGAGAATGGTCTGGCGCATGTGGTGCTCGATGTCGTGGTAGACTTTCTCGGCGTCGTCCAGCCCCTTGCCGGAGAAGGCCATGGTGCAGTAGATGCAGACGCCGGTGTGGTAGGTCTGGGTGACGCGGTATGCCAGGTAGGGTTTGCCGTGTATCTGGTACTTGTCGCACTGCGCCGCCAGCTCGCGCTCGAGGGCGTGGCGCACGTCGTGAATGCGGTCCCAGGGGACGGACGTTTCAAAGGTCTCGCCGAGCACGTGGAATTGGTTGAAGAAGTCGCGGATGTAGGCGATGCCAAAGGTGAGCATGTAGCCGCGCTGGCCGTTTTTGGCGCCGCCGCTCTGGCCCTTGTGTTTTTTGGCCAGTGAGAAAATGGTTTTCCTCTGGTGTTGCACTTCGCTGAGGTTGCCCTCCATGACGATGGTGCAGGCGACCATTTCGTAGGGTTTAAAACCCAGGACTTTGAGCAGAACGAATTTTTGCAGGCTGTTGACGATGCCTTGAAAAAAGCTGGGCGCCGGTTTGAGCGCCTGGCCAAAGCGAAACTCGTTGTTGTTGACCAGGCGAATGCTGGCCGGCAGCGCCCCGGTCTGGCGCAGCTCTTTGAGGTAGTGAACGCCGTGGTCAAAGGAGGGAAAGACCAATGAGCCGTATTCTTTGACCTGCGGTTTGCGGTGGACCTTGATGACCGCCTTGGTGATGATGCCAAAGTTGCCCTCGTTGCCAAAGAGAAAAACGCGGGGCTGGATGCTCACCGAGTTGCGCGGCGTGGCGTGACGGGTCTCGATTTCACCGGTGGGCGTAATGAGGGTGGCTTCGAGCACGATGTCTTCGATGTTGCCGTATTTGTTCTTCTTCATGCCGCTGGCATTGGTTGCAATCCAGCCGCCCAGGGTCGACAGCTCGATGCTGTCGGGGTCGTGCCCCGAGGTGTAGCCGCGGGCGTCGAGCTCGCGCTCCAGCTCCTTGCCCGAGATGCCGGCCTCGACGCCGGCCTGCATGTTTTCTTCGTCGAGCCAGAGGATTTTGTTCATGCGCCGCATGTCGACCGAGGTGATGAGGCGTTCTTCGTCGGCGGGGCAGGCCAAAGCGCCGCTGACGTTGGTGCCGCCGCCGTAGGGCACTAGGCAAATGCCGTGTTCGTCGGCCAGGCGCACGACGGCGCGCACGTTGTCTTCGCTCTGTGGGTAGAGCACTAGGTCGACCGGGCGCGCTAGCTTATCGCCGTAGAGCAGGCGATAGATTTCGTCGACGCTGAGCTGGCCGTGGCTGTGGATCAGGCGGTCTTTGGGGTCTTGGGAGATTTGCTTGGCGGATAGGGATTGTTGCAGGGCTTCGAGGAAAGCGGGGTTGTGGCGCGGCTCGGGCAGGTTGTAGTCGACTTGTTCGGCGGCCATGTCTTCGGGGCGGATGGGGAAGCCGAGGGTTTCTTCGACGAAGGGGAGCAGGTTGGGCATGTCGATGCCGGCCAGGGGGTAGCGGCTGCCGGTGACGCGCACGGTGTTGGGGGCGGTGAATTCGAATTTGGTGTCGGTGTAGCCCCATTTGTGGGGGTGGCGTTCGGCGTCGGAAGGGTCGTAGAAGTGATTGGGGTCTTGTGCGGACATGTGTGGTCTCCCGGAGTGGGTCTAAGTAGACGTTTACTTGGGGCGCGGAGTGGGGGTGGTCCCAGAGAGGGTAATGAATCCGCTCTGGGACCACCCCCACTCCGCTTTAGTGAACGTATGGGTGGTGACTGCGTAAGTACGACCTCATAAGATAATAAAGTCTGTACTATTAGACACCATTATAGGAGGGTAGCTTTGTGCTATTCCCAACGATGGCCTATCAAATTCCGAACTGGCGTTTTGCTTTGGGCATGGACAGAAGGGATTAAGTTGGCAATTCCAGTTCCATGATGGGCATGACCAGGCGGCGCTCGAAGTCGGTTGCTTGGCAGGCGGCCAGGATGTGGGTGTCGCGGTGGTCGACGAAGGTGTGGATGGATTTTAGGTTGCGGGCGCGGGCCCATTCTAAAGCGGCCAGGTGCAGGGTGGTGGGCAGGCCGGGGTGGCCTTGGGGGCGGGTGAAGGGGATGCCGGCTTCTACTCTGGCTTCTGCCTCGTCGAGGTTGCGCAGCCACTGGGCGGCGGCGAATTCGTTGTTGTGGGTGGCGATGAAGGTGGCGGTGCCGGTGGGCAGGACGGTGCTTTTGGCCACGGCCTGTTCTATTTCTTCCAGGGTGACCGGGGGTATGGATTGGGGGCGCACTTTAGCCATGTGGGCGTGGGCGGCGTTGGCCAGGTCGGTGAACTTTTGCAGGGCGGTGTCGTCTTGGTCCATTTCTGTGGCGAGGGTGGTGAGGTGGATGTCTGCCGCTTTTACTGTTTCCCGAGTTTGCTATAGCCGGTTCCAGTCGACCTGGTCGAGGGGGAGGGTCAGGCGCCAGATCAGGCGGTCGCGGACAAAACCGCGCTGCTCGAAGAAATCCAGCAGGTCTTTTTCGGGGGAGGGGGGCGGCCACTCGGATATGGCTTCGCGGATCCAGACCGTTTGCGCTTTTAGTTCTTTGAGGTCGGCCAACAGGCGGTTGTAGAGCAGGTCGGCCAGGCCCTGGTCGCGCAGGTCGGGCGGGACGGCGAGATAGAGGCGGAAGCGCTGCGGGTCGGGATCTTGTTGTTCGATGCTGCCGTAGCCCAGAATGCGGCCGTCGTCGGGGTGGGTAGCCACGTAGTGGCGGCGGGTGCGGTTTTGGGTGTCGAATTGGCGGCGCAGTTTGAGCCACTCTTCGTTGCCTTCGCGGTCGAAGGGCACCAGGTCGTGGGCCAGGTCGAGGAGAGGGTTCCAGTCCTCTTCGACGGCGGCGCGAATGGCCTCGGTAAAGTGGGACTCGTGCGAAGGGCGTTGGGTGTGCAGATAGTCTTTAATCATGTCCAGCAACCTTTCTTTGAGCCGCTTGCGCGTACTGCGCAGGCGATTGGTGACGGTGCTCTCCGGCAGGTCGAGGAAGGCGGATACCTCCTTCATGGAATAGCCGGAGATGTAGAACAGGGTCGTCACCTGGCGTTCTTTGTCGGGCAGGCCGGTCAGCGCCGCCTGCACCTGCGCCGCCAGCTCGCGCGCCTCGCTGGCGGCCCCTGGGTCGGGTTGCGGGTCGGCCAACTCCGGCCCCTGGTCGAGGGCGACAAAGGGCAGGCGTTCGGCGTGCATAAAGCGGTCGCACTGCCGAGTTACAATGCGGCGCAGCCAGCCGGGAAAAGCGGCGGGTTGGCGCAAACTCGGCAGGCCGCGGTAAGCCGCGACAAAGGCTTCCTGGGCCGCGTCTTCGGCCAGCTCAAAACTGCCCAGGCGGGCGTAAGCCCAGCCCCAGGCCATGTCCTGGAAGCGGTGGACCAGCACAGTAAAAGCCCGGTGTCGCTGTTCCACCGCTTAAGTACTGGCCTGGGCGACGATCTGTTCGAGGTTGTCCATGGACACTCTTCGCGAAGGGTTCACATATATAGTGCTAGGTGGGCGGGGAAATCTGTGCTAATTTTTGGCTTTGATGGGATAATTTGTTGGCGATCTATTGTTTTTCTAAGGGATTGGCGCTGCGGTGTACGGGCGTCGGGACAGGCCCCGACCGCCCTCGGCCGACGTCGATAGGTGTTAACTGAGCTATGTCAGCCTCGTTTAGAAACGTATAATTACTACGCCAACCCGCGTCACAGGCAAACGCCCGTCTTATACCTTACTAAGGCAGGTGCTGATCTAGCGCATTTTTGCGCGCATCAAAGTGGGGAAAGTGCGCCCAACTCTGCCCGTGCTCCTTCATCACATCGCGGACAAGACGGCGGCGATAGAGACTATCGAGATTGGCTTTAGCCATGGCATCGGGATCAAAGTGATCCAGAATGTACGTGCGCAAATTCTCTTCGACGGTAACGTGGGCCGCATCGCCGCACAAATTGTGCCACTCGCCCGGGTTGGACTCCAGGTCAAAAAGTTGGGGGGCGTAGCCGTGGATGTAATTGTATTTGTAGTTGTGCTGGCGGGCCATGATGCAGGGGACGCCGACGGCCTCGTGGGCCTGGGCGATGACCGTGCGCTCGGGGTCGGCGCCGTCGAAGGTGGGGATGAGGCTGCGGCCGTCGTGCGGCAGCATTGTGTCGACGTCGGCCAACTCATCGTCGAGTACCAATTGCGTCATGCCGATGACGGCGTTGAGCGGGGTGCGCAATTCGTGGGACATATTGGCGAGAAACTCGCTCTTGGCTTGGCTGGCCGCCTCGGCCGCTTCTTTGAGGCTGCGCAATTCTATTTCGGTCTGGCGCCGCGCCGTGATGTCGTGGAGCACCAGCAGGCGTCCGGTGTAGCGCTCGCACCGGTCGCGCAGGGGGATAGCGTGCAAGTCGTAGACGCGCGTTTGCGTTTCTACCTCGAGGGTGATTTCGGCGCCTATCTCGTTTTGCGCGCCGTGCGTTTGGTCGAGGACGGGCAGGTCGGGCAAGAGGTCGCCGGCCGCCTGTCCAATGACGGTGCCGTCGAGCCGGTTGAGGATGTGGCGCGCCGCCGGGTTGATTTCGACGACGCGGTCGTCCTCCTGCAATACGAGGACGGCGTCGTTTATGTTTTCGACAATGCGGTTGTGGGCCACCGGCACCAGTTCGAGAAATTGGAAGCGCGAGATAGCCCAGGTGAGGGCCACCCCCGAGAGCGCAAAGGCAAAGGGGGTGAGATCGAGGTTGGGGAAGGGGTTGAGCCCAAAGATGTAGAGGGCGTTGGCTACCCACGGCGCCGCTACGGCAATGAGGTTGGCGCCAAATTGGTGGCGGTAGAGGTGGGGCGCTTTGAACATGGCCCGCAGCAGCGCAAAGGCGCTGGTTATCAGTAAAACGTAAGAGTAGAGGGCGTGGATCCAAAAGCCCGGCCCGTGGGTCACGGTGAGCAGGATGTAGCCGTCGACGGTGATGGGGGTGACGGTGCTCCAGTAGAAGTAGTGGTGCGGGTTGGTGACCACCATGGTCATGGTGGCGAGTGGTTCTACGGCCAGCAGCAGCAGGCGCGGGGTGGGGCGGGCCAGGCGGCCGGTGTACTGGAGGGCGAAGAGGAACCAGGTGGCCGGCACGGTGACGATGCCCAGGTATTCGACGTAAGACCAGAACAGTTGGTATTGCAGGTCGGTGTGGAGCAGGGTGAGGGCGTAAGCCAGGGTCCATATGGTGACGCCGAGTAAGAGGGCAGAAAGGGCGGGGCTCCGGGGGTGGAGCGGCGGCGCCAGACGTAAATGCAGAGGGCGACGGAGAGGGCGGCGGTGATGAAGAGTGGTAGGTTGTAGGGGGTGTATTGCAAGGGTTGAGGGTGTTTTTTGTTGGTAAATTGGGTGGTTTATCTTGACATGGGAACATGGGAAATATATGATGCAGGTGCTTAGTAACAAGAGGGTGGGGTGTGGTTTGGGGGATGGAGGCGTGGGCTTGGGGGTCGGGGTGGGGGACTGACCCTGCGCCGGAGCAGTAGACTCGGCCGCCTGGGGGCCTGCGGGGCAGTTACTGGCGGGGGGGCGCTCATCGGTCGTTTATTCTGGAGTAGACGCGACGTCGGCTGCAGCGGTGGGCGACGGCCCTTTCGGTCGTTGGGGCGCGGGCGGAGAAATCTTGAGGAAACGCTGCGGGGAGAGCGCTGGTACTGGAGGGGCGGCCTCAGACAGGTACTGCTCCGGCTCCGGGACAGCCCCCCACCCCGACCCGGCCAACGTTGGAGGAGAGGGGTGATCGCTGCGGTGTAATGTTGGGGCGTATTGGGTCCGGCGCAGTTAATGAGCCAAATGATCGCAGGCGCTTGGGGAGGGGGTTTTGCCGGCGGCGCTTTGTGGGGGGGGTTGGGCCG
>CAXGRO010000199.1:0-9337 GCA_964012055.1 uncultured bacterium | reverse complement strand
TTGCCGATGAGAAATTCGCGGTAGTGTTGCACGGCGCCTTGCACGGCGAGTTCGCGGCCGGAGACTCCGGATTCGCCCCAGCCGTAGTGGACGCTGTCGGTTTCAATTTTAACGATGAGCTGGTTGCGGAAGGTGGCCCAGATGGGGTAGGCGCGCACTTCGGTGATTTTCATGGTGTTTTGTTGGCCTCTCTTATGGAATACGTGTAGGGTGATTGAGTGTTTAAGTTTTGATCTATTGGGCTGGCGTAGGTATTGGGTTTGGTGTTGTTGACGTGGGGGTTTTGTCTCCAGGGGGAGGGGGCCTTGCCTATGGTGCTTTGTGAGTCCCTCGGGGGCCTGCCCGGCCCAACTCCCCCACAGCCGCGTTGCGGCTGTGAGTCCCGGCCCCCTTTCCCCCGGCCCAGCCCCCACAAAGCACCGCCGGCAAAACCCTCTCCCCTGCCCGACCGTCCCACCCCAAGCCAACAATAAAAGAATAACCAAGCCACCCATATTAATCTACCCCAGAAGTACTACAATCTATACTCCTTGACTGACACCAAATTTTACCCTACCTTGGCCCCGCATTTCAACAAAAATAAAAGAAAAGAAGACCTCTTGTGAAAACCTTCACAGCCGCCTATTTAGAAAACCTCACCGCGACCATATTCCAACGCTGCGGCGCCCCAGAAGCAGAAGCGCAGATCGTCGCCGAGCTATTGGTCAAAGCCGATTTGATGGGACTGCCGTCGCACGGCGTACTGCGTGTCTCCCAGTACGTGGGGGACGTGGACATCGGTTATATAGTGCCCGGTGCCCAGATCATTGCCGAGCATTTGAAAGACACCGTGATCAAAGTGGACGGGCAGTGGAACTACGGGCAGATCGTCGCCACGCACATGACCGAGTTGGCCATTGCAGCGGCCAAGAAACACGGCATGGCCTGTGCCAGCTTGCGGCGCTGCCGGCACGTGGGGCGGGTGGGAGCCTATACCGAAATGGCGGCGCAACACAACTGCCTGGGACTGGCCGTGTGCAGCAGCGCCGGCGAGGGCAAGTGGGTGGCGCCCTACGGCGGGCGCCAGGGGCGGCTGGGCACCAACCCCATGTCGTTTGCCGCGCCCACCCAGGGCAATCCCATCGTTTTGGACTTTTCCACCTCTTCGCTGCCCGAAGGCAAAGTGCGCCTCTTGCGCGATACGGGCGAGTCTTTGCCGCCCGACAGTCTGGTCGACAGCGAAGGGCGACCCAGCACCAACCCGGCCGACCTCTACGACGCCAACGGTGAACCCGCCGGCGCCATTTTGCCCTTTGGCGGGACGCAGGGGTACAAGGGATTTGGCCTGGGGCTGATGGCGCAGGTTCTGGGCAGCATATGGGGCGAGCCGCTGTGGCGCGAAGAAGGGGTGGAGTCGGGGTCCAACAATATGTTCTTGCTGGTCGTCGACATTGGCGCGGCGACGCCGGTCGATCTCTTTCGCAGCGAGCTGGACGCCATGGTCGAAGACATTGGCGCGGTAGCGCCGGCGGCGGACGGCGGCGGAGTGTTGATGCCGGGCCAGCGCGAGTTTGAGGCGATGGAGCGGCACTTGAGCCAGGGCGTACCCATAGCGGAAGGGGTGTGGGAGCAGATCGTGCAGGTGGCGGAGAAATTGCAAGTGGAGATCGAGGCGTGAACGAAGAATTGTCAGCTGCTGTAGAACACCTGGAGCGCTACGGCTATTGTTTGCTGGAAGACCGCATACCGGCCGCAGAAGCGCGCGGCATGGCAGAGGATTTCTTGCAATTGCACGCCGATCCCCAGTACGCCCAGTACATCGACGGCGACGAGCACTACCAGACGCTCTTTGGCATGCTCAACTACGACGAGCGGGTGTGGCAGTGCGCTTTCCATGCCGACACCGTGGCCATCGCCCGGCACTTTGTCGGGCCGCATTGCCGCGTGGTGGAAGCCTGTTGCAAACCCTGCTGGCCGGCAGCGCCGGCGCAGCACTTGCACGTCGATTCGGCCGGCAGTTTTCACCAGGTGCCGGACGTGCCGTGGATGATCAATACCATCTGGATGCTCACCGATTTTACGGTGGAGAACGGCGCCACCGGCATTGTGCCCATGAGCCACCGCTCGCGCTTAAAAGCGCCGCCGCCCGATTTGGGCAACGACAGCCCGCTGATCAAACCCATCACCGGGCGCGCCGGCTCGGTGATGTTGTGGCACGCCGGGGCGTTCCACCAGGCGCGCGCCAACAGCAGCGAGCAGATCCGCATAGGTTTGAACATCGCCTACTACCCGCGCTGGCTCAATAATTGGATTGAGGGCGGGCACCAGCCGCTGTGGCCTGAGACCTACGCGCGCATGCCGGCCGAAATGCGGGAGCTGTGCGTGGGCCTGTGCGCCCGCGAGCGCGATGTAGTATACGAGAAGCGCTGAGAAAACAATCAGGTGAAAGCGCAATCTGCGAGAAGCAGCGTTGGGCTTATTGTCAGGAGTAAGATATGAAACGTTTTAAAGTCGCCCTGATCGGTTTGGACGCGCAGGGCGTGCCCGACTGGGTGGGCGAGAAGTTTGAACAAGAGGGAATCGACTTCGCCTTTAAAGAATGCCGCACGCGCGACGACTTGGCCGCCACCGCCGGCGACGCCGAAATCGTCTGGGTGTTCGGCTCGCACCAGATATTGTACGAGGAAAATTTTGACCTCATCCCCCAGTGCGGCGCCATTGTGCGCACCGGTAGCGGCACCGACAACGTTCCGGTGGCGCTGGCCACCGAGCGTGGCATGGTGGTGGCCAACACGCCCGACGCCATCACCATTGCGGTGGCCGAACACGCCATCGCCCTGATGTTTGCCGTGATGCGCCAGGTGGTCGTTCAAGACCGGGCGGTGCGGCGCGGCATATGGGATCGCGACCTGGCGCTGCCCGACGGTACCTTTCAGGGCAAGACCCTGGGCCTGGTTGGTTTTGGCCGCATCCCGCAGGCGGTGGCGCGCAAATTGAGCGGCTTTGAACCGCAGGTGCTGGCCTACGACCCGTACGTGGACGAGTCCCTGGCCCGGGAACTGGGCGTCGAATTAGTAGACCTCGACGCGGTGATGTCGCGCTCGGACTTTGTTTCGGTGCACACGCCGCTGGTCGACGAGACGCACCACCTGATTGGCGCGCCCCAACTGCGCTTGATGAAGAAGGAAGCCATCTTCGTCAACACGGCGCGGGGGCCGGTGGTCGACGAAAAGGCGCTCTTGCAGGCATTGCAAGAAAACTGGTTTGCCGGCGCCGGTCTGGACGTGCTCGAACAAGAACCCCCCGACCCGGACAACCCGATTTTGCAGCTGGAGAATGTGGTGGTAAACCCGCACATCGCCGGCTATTGGGAGAAAGGCACGCAATTGTTCTGGGAGCAGTCGGTGCAGGCGGTCGTCGATCTAGCGCAGGGCCGCTGGCCGCGTTCGTACATAAACCCCGGGGTGAAACCGCGTTGGGAATTGAGCTGAATTTATGAGTGAGATTTCGGCGGATTTGTTGGAAAAGGCGCTGGACCAGCTTAGTGCCCGCGGTTACGCCGTACTCGAAAACGTGCTCGATGGCGACGAGGTGGCGCACTACCGGGCTTTGCTGGACGATCTCTTTGCACGCGAGCGCCAGGCGCCCTTTGAGCCGGAGGACGGCGCGGCGGCGCCCGAAGACGATGAGATGGAGCGCTTTCTGCGCCAGAGTTACGACGTGAGCGAGGCCGAGCTGCAGCGCATTATGCGGCGCATTCGCCACACGCGGGCGCTAAACGGCGACACGCCCTGGCCGGTGCCGCCGCAGGAAGTGACCAAGAACTTCCTCCACCTGCCGACGCTTTTTGACCAGGACCGTTCGCAGCGCATCTGGCAGCTTGTGGACAAGACCCCCGACGTCGGCCGTTTGATCGAGCACCCGGTCGTGCTGCAACTGGCGCGCCGAGTGTTGGGCTCCGACTGCGTGCTGGCCGACGCCAGCGCCACCAGCATTGGCCCGCACACCGGCGGCGGCGCCTGGCACGTCGACGTGCCCTTGGGCCAATTGCCCGAGCCGCTGCCCGACTTCCCGCTGACGCTGCAAAACGTGTGGATGCTGGACGATTTTAAAGAGGCCAACGGCGCCACCCAGGTGGTGGCCGACAGCCATTTGACGCGGCGCAAACCGGTGTGGGGCGAAGAGCAGCAGGAGGCGACGCTGCTGGAGTCGCCGGCCGGCTCGGTGGCCATCTGGCTGTCCAACACCTGGCACCGCTCGGGCCCCAATGCCACCGACGATCCGCGGCGGGCGATTATCTGTTATTACTCGCGCGCCTGGATCAAGCCCTTTACCGATTACGTGTCGAGCTTGGACGAGGACGTGGTAAAGACGTTTTCGCCGCAGTTGCGCTACCTGTTGGGATTTTCGGCGCATCCCCCGCGGCGAGGGTAGTTGGTCTATTTACAGATATAGGAGACGAGAACATGAAGTTGGGCACCTTTATGATGCCGCTGCACCCGCCGGAAAAATCGCGCACCGAGTGTTTTGACGAGAACATCGAATTTGTCGTGCGCGCCGACCAATTGGGTTTCACCGAGGCGTGGATCGGCCAGCACCACACCGTGGCCTGGGAGCCCATTCCGGCCAACGACGTGTTTATTGCCAACGTCTTGCCGCGCACCAAAAACATCCGCCTGGGCACCGGGGTGTCGATTTTGCCGCAGCACCACCCGGTCAATGTGGCGGTGCGCCTGGCCTACCTGGACCACTTGTCGCATGGCCGCATCAATTGCGGTTTTGGCCAGGGCGGCGTGGCCACCGACTGGGGCCTGTTCGATCTGCCCGACCCCCAAACCCAGGGCCTGATGACGGTGGAGAGTATCGACATGATCCTCAAGCTGTGGCAAGCGCAAGCGCCTTTTGATTTTAAAGGCGACTTCTACCACATCAAGATCGAAGAGCCTAATCTCGAATTGGGCATCGGCGAAATGATTAAACCCTACCAGCAGCCGCACCCGCCCATTGGCATGAGCGTGATTAAGGGCCAGTCGATGGCGGCGACCATGGCCGGGCAGCGCGGCTACATTCCCATCAGCACCAACCTAGTGCCCTTTGCAACATTGGGGCAGCACTGGGAGACGTACTCGGCGGGGGCGGCCGACGCCGGCCTGCCGCAGCCGGACCGCGACATATGGCGCATTGGGCGCAGCATTTTTATCGACGAATCCAACGACGCGGCCTGGGACTACGCCCTCGACCCCGAGGGTGCTTTCTATCGCTCTTTCGACTACCTAAAAGCTGTGCTCACCGGGGTCAATATGCTGCAATTGGTGAAAGCCGATCCGGACCTGCCCGACGAGGAGGTGACGGCGGAATCGATGATCAGGGATCTGTGCATTATCGGCGATGTGAAATCGTGCACCGAGCAATTGCAAGCGCTGTGGGAGGCGACGGGCGGTTTTGGCACGTTGTTAATGATTGAGCACGACTGGGACCAGCGCGAGAGATGGCAGCGCTGCATGGATTTGCTGGCCCAGAAGGTGGTGCCGGCTCTGCCGTCGCTGAAAACGGAGAACTGAGTTTGAGCGCCGCCGAAAAACCTCTGTTGGTGGACGCCCACGCCCACATTTTCCCCGAGGTGCGCGGTATGGTGGGCGACGGACCGACGCGCAGCATTGGCTACGGCCGCGCCGTGGTGGGCGAGGAGGAGGTGCAGATCTTGCCGCCCTACAACGAGCGCACCGCCTTTACGCCCAAGATGATACTGGCCAATATGGATTGGGCCGGCGTCGATAAGGTGATGCTCTTGCAGGGGCCGTTTTACGGCGAGTGCAATCAATACGTTTTGGAGGCGTTGGAGCGCTATTCCGAGCGTTTGATGGGGGCGGTTTATTTTGACCCGTGGGCGCAGAACAGCCGCAATATCTTTGAGACGGTGACGGTGCGCTCGCCGTTTTGCGCGCTCAAGATGGAGTGTTCGGAAAAGACGGGGTTGTGCGGTATTCACCCCGAGGCGCGGCTGGACGACGGCGGTATCGAGTGGGTGTGGGAGGAGTTGGAGAAGTTGGGGCTGGTGCTGGTGCTGGATTTGGGGGCGGTGGCCAGTCGTTCGTATCAGACGGTGGCGGTGCGGGGGATTGCCGAGCGGCATCCCGAGTTGCGCATTGTGGTGGCGCATTTGGGGCAGCCCGAGCCGCACATTGAGGCGAACCCGGATTTGTGGCGGTTGTGGTTTGATCAATTGGATTTGGGGCGGTTGGCCAATGTGTATTTTGATACGTCGGCGCTGCCGGCCAAGGTGACGGAGGAGTCGTTTCCTTTTCCGAGCGCGGCGCGGTATTTGCGCTTGGCGTTGGATAGGATTGGGCCGGGGAAGATTATGTGGGGGACGGATCAGCCGGGGTTGTTGGGGGTGGTGAATTATCCGCAGTTGGTGGAGTTGGCGTATTTGCATACGGAGTTTTTGTCGGGGAGGGAGAGGGAGATGGTGTTGGGGGGGAATGCGATGGAGGTTTATGGGAGGGATTCTCTAGGGGACGGTGGGTAAGGGGCGTAGGCGTTATATTATACGATGATGCGCGGTACGGTTTTTTGGGAGGTTTAATTATGACACAGACGGCTTCAGCTGAGAAGACCAATGGAGCGCAGGGGAAAGGGATTTCGTTGGTGGACAGTGATGTGCACAATTATCCGGATTCTATTGGGGAGTTGGTTCCCTATTTGGCGGAGAATTGGCGGGCGTATATAAAGCAGTCGGGGTTTAATAATTTGTCGGTGTCGCACTATCCCAAGGTGTATGCGCAGGCGGCAAGGCGGGATTCGTTTCCGCTCAGTGGGAAGAGGCCGGGAGCGGATCCGGAGTTTGCGCGGCAGCAGTTGTTGGACACCTGGGGGATTGATATAGCTTTGCTCAATCCGCTGGTGGCGGTGTCGGCGGTGCACAATATTGATTTTGCCAATGCGCTGATGCGGGCGGCCAACGAGTGGACGGCGGCGGTGTGGTTGGACAGCGATCCGCGCTGGCGGGGGTCTATAGTGGTGAATACACACGACCCGGCGGCGGCGGGGGCGGAGATTAGGCGGGCGGCTAAGGATGGGCGCTTTGCGCAGGTTTTGTTGTTGGTGCGCTCGCACGCGCCGTACGGGCGGCGGGAGTTTCATCCGATATTTGCGGCGGCGGCGGAGGTGGGGTTGCCGGTGGGCATTCACTTTGGGGGGAGTGGGAGCGGCAATCCGATCACGCCGTGCGGGTGGCCGTCGTATTATATTGAAGACCACACGGGCATGTCGCAGGCGTTTGAGGCGCAGCTCATAAGCATTGTGTGCGAGGGGATATTTGAGAAGTTTCCGGGGACCAAGTTGGGGCTTATTGAAGGGGGCTTTGCCTGGTTGCCGGCGCTGATGTGGCGGCTCGACAAGAATTACCGGGGGTTGCGCAGCGAGGTGCCGTGGTTGACGCGATTGCCCAGCGAATACATTTTGGAGCACTGCCGTTTTACCACGCAGCCGATGGAAGAGCCGGCCAACCCAAAACACTTGCTCTACCTTTTGGAAATGATCGGCCGCGACGACTTTTTTATGTTCGCCACAGACTATCCGCACTGGGATTTCGATGCGCCGGACCGCACGTTGCCGTCGGTGGTGGGGGACGAGTTGCGGCAGAAAATTATGTGCGACAATGCGGTGGAGTTCTATGGTTTCGAGTGAGCGCGACATTGGGGCGCTGGGCGAGTTTGAGGACGGCGCGGCGCGGCGGGTGGAGGTAGGCGGGCGCGCGCTGGTGGTGGTGCGCAAGGGGGAGGAGTTTTTTGCACTGCGCGATATTTGTCCGCATCAAGGGGCGCGTTTGTCGGATGGCAGGGTGGGAGGCAAGACGCTAGCGGCGCAGCCGGGGGACGAAATTGACTATGCCCAGGTGGGCGAGATTTTGGCCTGCCCATGGCACGGCTGGGAATTTGATGTGCGCACCGGGTGTTCGCTGGTGGATCCGCAGAAAAAGCGGGTGGCTTGTTATCCGGTGCGGGTGGAGGGAGAGCGCGTGGTTGTTGAGGTGTGAGTGGGGTTTTGCGGCTCTTTTGGAGCGCGTCTTTGGTTTCGATAATATCAACTTAAAATGATGCACGATTGTTGAGGAGGGGGTATGTCTCGACCTTATCTGGGCGCTGCCGGGCGCTTGTTGGACGCTCTTGCTGCCGACCAGGACCGCACGCACAGTTATGCGCGGTGGCGCGCCGAGGGGCCAGAGGCCTGGTCAGCAGAGGCGCGGACGGTGTTGTTGGAGCGGCTCAATTTTAACCCGGATCCCGTCCCGCTGGAGGCGCAGGTACTGGAGCGCACGACGGAGCGCGGGTATGTGCGCGAGACGGTGGAGTTTGCCTCGACGCGCCACCACCGCATCAAAGGGGAGTTGTTGCTGCCCGAGGGCGTCCAGACGCCTTTGCCGGCGGTGTTGGCGCTGCACGACCACGGCGGTTTTTACAGCCATGGCCGCGAGAAATTGGTTGAGGGGTTGAGCGATTCGCCCGCCCTGGCCGATTTTATCGAAGGCGCCTACGAGGGGCGGTATTGGGCCAGCGAATTGGCGCGGTGCGGTTATGCGGTGCTGGTTACTGATGTATTGGGTTGGGGCGAGCGCCGCCTGCCGGTGGAGGATTTGCCGGAGGGGGTACAAAAGAAACTGGCGCAGTGCGAGGAGGGCAGTAAAGAATGGGTCACTATTTTTAATACCCACTGCGCCCAGATGTCACCGGCGCTCAACCAGCACGCCAATTTCGCCGGCAGCAGCTGGATGGGTCTGGTGGTGTGGGACGACCGCCGCGCCCTCGACTACCTGCTGTCGCGTCCCGAGGTCGACGCTGGCCGCATCGCCTGCGCCGGTCTGTCGGGCGGCGGTTGGCGCAGCACCTACCTGATGGGCAGCGACGAGCGCTTAGCGGCCGGTGCCATCGCCGGCTGGATGGCTTGCCTGGGCGAGCAATTGCTGCACCCCAACCGCAATCACATTGGGCTGTACACCGCCCCCACCGTGTACAGTGCTTTGGATCATCCCGACATTGCCGCTATCGCCGTACCTAAACCGCTCTTGGTAATCCAGTGCGAACAAGACGGCCTGTTCTCGCTGGAGTCCATGCAGCAAGCCTGCGCCAACATCCGCCAGGTCTACGACGACAGCACCCACCCCGACCATTTTGAAGCCCGCTTCTACAACGTCCCCCACTGCTTGAATAAGCAGATGCAGGAAGAAATGTTCGCCTGGCTCAACGGGTGGTTAACCCAGAAACACTAGCGCTCGCAGGTCCGGTAGGGGTTTTTGCCGGCGGTGCTTTGTGGGGGAGTGGTGCCGGGCAGGCCCCCGAGGGATTCACAAAGCGCCAGA
>CAXGRO010000198.1:0-9415 GCA_964012055.1 uncultured bacterium | reverse complement strand
GCTTTTTTCAACCCCTTTCTACAAAATTGGACCTTTTTAAGACGGCTTCTTACAAGCTGAGGAAGAAGCGTGGGACACGCGGATTGAGGGAGCGAAGGGAACGATGACCATTTACTTTGACAGGCTTGTTGTCGATGGTGAAGAGATCGAATGCCAAAGTAATGATACTGCTTTCGCCGCCCAGCTCAATGAATTCGCTGCCTGCGTACGTGGAGAGCGGGCTCCAGGCCCCTCCGGTGGAAACGTGCTGGCAACGATGGCGCTACTCGATGGAGTTGTCGAGTCCATGCGGGATGGGAACTCTGTAGAGGTTGAGGAGATTGGTGTGCGATGGCAGTGAATTCGAACCGAGCGTGCCGCTTTATCGCCGATAGGAGCCACGCCATCTAACAACGTTTTTGCGCTACGCGGCTTACGCCGCTTGACCCTTCGGGCAACCTCCGCTTCGCTCCGGGTTCGCAAACTCTTGAACGATATATGAAATGGAAAAAGAGGAATCAGAATCTCTGAGGAATCCTATGAACCAGAAGATCCCCGTTTACGAAATCGCCTTGCCGGAATACTCCATCGACTCGAAGCCCGACTACGCCGTTTTAGGCCCCCCACTCGATCGTTTCGTCGAGGACCATTTTCCCAGCCGCAGGATGGCGCTACGGAGTATCTGGCTGGGGGATCACCCAGACTTGTCCCGTGCCGAGTTGGTGGACAAAATCCAGGAGCTGGGTACGGACTACTACGACGCCAACCGCAAGATGATCCACTGCGAGTACTATAAGAAGCTAGGTGTTGTCAATGCGCTGGAGAGGTCTATAGAGAACCCATCTAAGCAGCCTAGAGGCTGACCCCGCTTATATCAAGACTTTTGCTAACAATACTGTGGACACTTTTTCGATTTTGAGCGGATCTTTGTAAGGTTGAAATTCGTAAGTGATTATTTATCAACAAGTTGCAAATTTCAATATCTATTTATTTAAGCCGTTATTTATCAATGACTTACAAAAAGTGTCCACAGTATTGGCTAAGAGAGGAAAAAGATGACGACCCTTGTGGTTGGAGCAAGCGGGGCGACCGGACGGCTGCTCGTGGAGCAACTGCTCAATTGCGGCCAGAACGTCAAGGTGCTTGTGCGATCACCCGACAAGCTGCCCGAAGTCCTCAAGAGCCACGATAACTTGACCGCGATCCGCGCAAGTCTCCTGGACCTCAGCGACGTTGAAATGGCCCAGCACGTCAACGGATGTAACGCGGTGGCCCCGTGTCTGGGACACAACATCAACTTGAAAGGTATTTACGGCCACTCGCCGGTTGTGCAATGCCATCAAAGCAAACAAGGCTGAAGGACCAACCAAGTTCGTGCTCATGAACACGGCTGGTAACAGCAACCGCGATCTCCACGAGCCGATTTCGTTTGGCCAAAAGTGCGTCATCGGGCTTCTTCGTCTGCTGCTGCCTCCGCACGTGGACAACGAGCAGGCTGCGGACCATATGCGGACCAAGATCGGCCAGAACGACGGGGCGATCGAGTGGGCTGCGGTTCGTCCGGACAATTTGATCAATGAAAACGAGGTCACCGAGTACGAGGTACATTCTTCACCGATTAGAAGCGCGATCTTTGACGC
This sequence comes from uncultured bacterium, assembly GCA_964012055.1. Taxonomy (GTDB): domain Bacteria; phylum Latescibacterota; class UBA2968; order UBA8231; family UBA8231; genus CAXGRO01. The sequence continues at coordinate 7,796 of CAXGRO010000198.1, read as the reverse complement.
GGGCTCGACCAGTCGAATCAACGTTGGTCACTTCATGGCTGTTCTGATCACTAACGATGACATGTGGAACCAGTGAAAGGGGCAAATACCCGTGATCTACAACAAGGTATCGTCGTAATTACCCATCGAGCCATGTGGATCAAACCGATCGCTGACAGGAATAACCAAGGAGTACTGGAACTTACTTACTTCGCCCACAGCACCTCTAAAGACAACGAGGCGAGAATCCGCTCCGGCTGGAGTGACGTGCCGCTCTCCCCAAAAGGGATAGAGCAGACGCAGTCTCTCTGCCGCCAATGCGCCGCTATATCCTTTGACGCCATATTCTGCTCGGACTTACAGCGCGCCGCAGAGACCGCAAAAATTGCCTTCCCCGGCCGTGCGGTAGTGCACGACCCCAGACTTAGGGAAATGAACTACGGGATGCTGAACGGCTGCGCCGCTAAAGCATTTTCCGGCGACCCGCTGGAGTGCATTCACACCCCCTACAACACGGGCGAGAACTGCCTTGACGTCGAAAGGCGAATACGGGCCTTCCTCAATGAGCGCATCTCAACATTGCCCAGCGGCAGCATCGCCATCATATCGCACAAATACCCCCAGTTGGCACTGGAAGTAATCTGTAACAACGCGACGTGGGAGCAGGCCATCCTCAACGATTGGCGCGAAGAGGGTAACTGGCAACCCAGATGGCGCTACCGGATAGATGCATAAGAAATTGCATACTGTCACACAAAAAGAAATCGAGCGGGGATTAACAGACCTCGGGGTGCGGCCCGGTATGAACCTACTGGTGCACTCGTCGCTGAGCAGCCTGGGGCCGGTCGCCGGCGGGGCAAATACCGTGATCGATGCCCTCCTCCAAGCAATTGTCCCCAACGGCACCCTGCTGATGCCAACGCACCCGGCGCGCGACGGCCAAACGTTCGACCCTAAAACTATCCCTTCGGACATGGGCACCATCAGCGAGACGTTTCGGCAGCGCCCGCGCATACAGCGCAGCCGCCACCCCTACCACCCGGTCGCGGCGCTAGGCCCCGACGCTGACCGCCTGCTGCGCGACCACGAACTGAGTGCCGTCCCCGACGGCGACGGCACGCCGTACGGTCGTTTGATCTCCGCCGACGGGTTTGTCTTGCTCGTAGGTTGCGACCTCGACAACCTCACCCTGCTGCACACCGTCGAAGCAAGCCTGGACCTGGCTTACCTGCGCCAACTCGAGATGGAGTACGTGGACGCCAGCGACAAAGTGCAGCGACTGGAGATAACCCGATGCCCCGGCGGCCACCGGGGCGGCGTGTTAAAATTCGACCGGCTCTTTCGCCGCGAAGGGGCCATGCAAGTCGGCCGCATCGGGAGCGCCGTCTGCCGCCTGATCAGCGCGCTCGGCGCGGCGGCCATCATGGCCAGGGAAATGTACCAAGACCCTTGTTTCGCCCTGGACGAAAATCCTAATTGCGCCGACTGCGTACAGTTCCGCGGACACGTCGCCGCACGCGGTGGCAACGCACCAGAATCAAAACCTCCTCCGGCAAAAAATCTCAAAGACATTCTGGGCGAAGATTTTGAGCTGACAGTCGCAGTCATTCCCCCGACAGAAGCTCTAACGCCTCAACTCGAGGCAGTCTCCGGCGCCGGCCTAAATAAAATAGAATTGTCCCTATCCCTCATAGGCGAAGAGAGAGCCCTTACGTCCGGCCTGGCCATTTCTGCGGCCAGGGCCACATGGGAAGAACTGCGCGAGACGCCCGCCTGGCCCCACACGATGGCAACCGCAAAATGCCAAAACCTGCGCCTCGCCCCGCCGCAAAACGGCGCCGACCGCGAGCGATTCATCGCAGAGATGTCCGACGTCCTAGAGGCGTGCAAAGCGGCGGACACCACCGTACTACTAGCCAACGCCCCCAACAGCATCGCCTCCCAACCGGACCAACTCGCTCGCCTGATTGAGCAATTGAGCTCCGACGCCGTCAAAGCGAGTTACGATCCGGCCGTCATCGCCCGCAAAGGGGGGAGTCCATTCTACGGCGAACTTTACAAAGGCCCCCTCCGCAAGCACATTGAACATCTGGATTTTATAGATGTCATCGCAAACACCGGAGATCAAACCGTGCCGGGCAGCGGCCATTCGCAGGTCGTAGAAATTTTATCGAACCTCCGCTGCCGCAGCTACCGCGGCACTATTTGCCTCTGGCCTCTGCCGCCGGACCGAGGAGGGCTTGGGACAGCCCTAGAAGCCTTTCAAAAAATTATGGGCAGAATTTAAAACTGGAGGAACACATGCCGGATGAATCTTTCCTAAAAACTTTTGCCGACGCCTGGAACAACCGCGACATCGATGCCATTATGAATCACATGGCCGAAGACGGCGTCTTCATCTCATCCAGCGAAGAGAAATTCGTCGGCGCCGCGGTCGTGCGCCAGGCATTCGCCGCTGTATTCGAAGCGTTTCCAGACGTGCGCTTTAACGAAGATAGGCATTTTGTCAGCGGCGACCACGGCCTGTCGGAATGGGTGTTCACCGGCACCGACGCCGAGGACGGCACCGCGGTGGAGATGAAAGGATGCGATATCTCCACATTCCGGGACGGCAAGATCGTGGTCAAGGACAGCTACCTCAAACAGCAGGGAGGCTAAGTAAACCGCAATGTATCGAGGCAAGAAAATAGTCCTGACCGCAATGACCCTCAACGAAGAACGCCTCATCGGGCCCACGCTCGAATCCGTGCCCGACCTCATAGATCACGTCTACATAGTGGACGATGGCAGTACGGATAAAACCTGCGAAATCGTGCGGCAATACGCCCAGAACGACCCGCGCATCGAACTGATCGTCCACGAGCGCAATATGGGCGTGGGCCAGACGATAATAACGGGCTACTCGCGCTCCTCTGCAGACGGCTATGACATCACAGAGTCGTAGGCGGAGACTTCCAGATGCCGCTGGAACAGGTCGAAGACTTCCTCGATCCCCTCATCGACGGCCGCGCCGACTACACCAAGGGCAACCGCTTTCTGATGCCCAACGAAGGGTTGGAAGACATGCCGCGCACCCGCTTTTTTGGCAACGGGATCATCTCCATATTAACCAAAATAGCCTCCGGATATTATAAGATCTTCGACGTCGTAGACGGCTATACCGCCATCACCAAACGCGCCATCGACCTGATCGACTGGGATAAGGCCTGGAAGGGCTACGGATACCCTATGGACTTTCTCGTGCGCCTCAACGCCTACGGTTTTAAAGTCAAAGACGTGCCGCGCCGGGCCATCTACCTGGAAGGCGAGCGGCAGTCGCAAATAAAAGGCCTGCCCTACGCCCTGCGCGTCGCCCCCATGTTGGTCCGCGATTTTTTCTGGCGCCTCTACACCAGATATCTCGTCCGCGATTTCCACCCACTATTTTTTTTCTATCTCTTCGGGCTAGTGCTTTTTCCCCTGGGTGTGCTCTTGGGGCTCTACCTGATCTACCAGCAATGGATTGGGGTGGGGGTCAGTGGCCCGCGGGCGGTGCTGTGTGCCCTAATGCTCATTATGGGCATACAGTTTATGCTCTTTGCCATACTGTACGACATGCAGGAGAGCGAATGAATTCGCCGCAACGGCATCACGCCTGCAGCGAGGAAGTCGGTGGTATAGAAAAGCTCTGTCTTGTACAATGAGACAGCCGCTTCCAACAATGCTCGGGGGTGCGTGATGATCGGGTCCAATCTGCGACGCTATATCGCGAGCACTTCGGAAAAAAGCCGGTACGCTTTTTCGCGCATGGCGTCGGGAAAGTCGTGACCGCAGTCGGGATAATCGACTTTTAAATTTTCTGCGGCGCTGTACAAAACGTAAATCCGTCCAGCCGCCTCGGTCACTTTTTCCACACTCTTCCATTTAAAATTGCTGTCGTGGAGCGGCGCCGAGACAAAACAGAGACGCGGCGCCAGGGCAGCAATGAGGTCGTGAAAATCAAAGGGCGTTTCGGCGGCGTAGTCTTTCAGGCTGGGCATGTAACGGGTGCTGGTCCAGCCGCGGATGTCCCCATCCATATAATCCGCAAAGGAATCAAAACCGCAGCTACTGGCAACGGCCGCGATGCGCTGATCAAAGCAAGCCGTGTAAATGGCGTTGTGCCCACCCAGCGAATGGCCGATGGCGCCAAATTTGTCGGGGACTACATAAGGCAGCGACTCCAGTAAATCAAGGCCGCGAACATTGTCCCAGATGGCTTTCATAGTTCCACTCTGGTACCACAAACTCTCCAGATCAGGCTGGTAGTCGGCGAGTAGAGGATAAGACGGGGCTAAGCAGACAAAGCCGCGCTCGGCCAGTTCGCTGGCGTATTGCCTATTCTCTTTGCCCCCCAAACCTACAACAACTTTATTCCCCACCTTGTCATCAGTGGGGTGCAAACAAAGAGCGGCCGGACACTTTACCCCTTGTTCTAGGGCGGGGTTGGGAACCAATAAATAAGCGGGTGTCCGGGCGTTTGGTTCGGAAGCATAGGAGATGGCGCGGCGCACATAGGATCCACAATCGATCTCTTCTTCTATGTGCAGATCGAGAGCGCAGCGCTTGTCGGCACCGGGCAGCGGTCCCATGATTTCTTGCATGGCCTGCAAGACTGCGGCGCGTTTCTCCTCCCAAACTGATGTGGAAGGGATGGAGGTAGGGCTACCGTTGTAATCGATAAGCTGATTCATGGGATTTCCTTTTTATACAGTCGGTTTAGGTTTAAGCTTGATGAATTTACATGTGAAATCGGCTATTCTTTAAGTTCCTTCTTGTATTTTATTTTTTGTGCTCAGACTTTATTAATGAAAGCTAAATCTTAAGAGATCAAGCTTGAACTGGAGCCCTTGCGATAAATCCGCCTTTCTCTTCCCTCTCCTTTTTTTTATTTTTTCACTCCCATAGCTACTAAAGAAAAATACCAGGACTCACTACAGTACTAAAAAATATGGACATCACCCCCTACGAATCCAGCCTGGAAGAAGACCTGGCAGCCGCCTACAACGACGCCACCCGTCTGGTGCCCCACTGCTACCCCGTGTCCCAAGCCGATTTTGCTGCCGCGCTACAGCCCGTGCTCTCCGGCGAGTCGGATTTTGAACGCCTGGAAAAGCAGGCGGTTTTCGTCGCCACCGACGGCAGTTCCATTCTCGGCTACATTCACGTGGGCATCCAGCGCCCCGACGAAGACAACCCGCGTCCCGTGGGCATCATCCGCTTTTTCTACTACAAGCGTGGCCAGCGGCCAGCCGGCCAGGCCCTGCTCGAAGCCGCCGAGGAGTACTTCCGCCAACATCAAGCCTTTGTCGCCGAAGCGTTCATGCAACAATACCGCTATCCCTTTTACTGCTTTGCGCACTCCTATCTGTCCAATAGTCTCGACCAGGTGGAAGCCCTGCTGGGCTACAACGAATATGCCAAAATCCAGGGCGAAGTTTTCCTCGATTGGCTCGATTATACTCCCCAAACGCCCGACCCCATCGACCTTGACTTTGAAGTCAAACTCGAATGGGAACAGGGCCGGGGCCGCCTGCCGGGTTTGCGAGCGCGGGCCGTGCAAGGGGATAAACAAATAGGCGAGTACCACAGCCCGTCCTGCGGCGAATTCTCCCGCGACGACGCCGTGCAAGACTGGTTGTTCACCAATTGGCTGGGTATCGTAGACGAAATGCAGGGAAAAGGCCTGGGCCGCTATCTGCTGCAATACGCTCTCCAGGCCATGCACGCCGCCGGCTATCGCCACGCCGCCATCAGCACCAGCTGGGGCAATTTCCGCGCCTGCCAGTTCTACAGCAACTACGGCTACCGCGCCGTCGACTGGACCTACGCCTGGAACCGCGAGTTAACGCCGTGAATATCGACATTCCCGGCTACGGCCGCCTCAGCCTGTCTCACCTAGTGCTCGACTACAACGGCACCCTCGCCTGCGACGGCGACCTGCTGCCGGGCGTCGCCCAACGCTTAACCGCCCGAGCCGCCAACCTGCACATCCACGTGGTGACGGCCGACACCTTTGGCAAGGCGGTCGCCGGCTTACAGGGCCTGCCCTGCGACCTCGTCGTCCTCGACGCCGACGGCCAAGACGTCGCCAAGCGCGCCTTCGTCGAGCGCCTGGGGCACGACGCCGTGGCCGCCATCGGCAACGGCCGCAACGACGCCCTCATGCTGCAAACGGCGCGCTTGGGCATTGCCGTCATCCAGGAAGAAGGCGCCGCCGCCCGCACCCTGGCGGCGGCCGACCTGGTCTGCCCCCACATCAATTCCGCCCTCGACCTCTTCGACCACCCGGGGCGCCTGACCGCCAGCCTGCGCTCCTGACTTTACCCCATGCGCCCCACTACCGACCAGCTCGCGCACATGCACGCCTTTCTCGACCGCATCTCCCCCATCCTCGACACCCTGTGGGCCCCATGCAGCCATATATTCAGCGTGCAACAATTTGGGCGCGACGAATACCTGCTGCGCGCCGGCGACATTGGCACCTATGCCTACTACGTCGACGAGGGCCTGGTGCGGCTGTTCTACACCAACGACAGCGGCCGCGAGTTCATCAAATCCTTTTCCACTGCAGACGATTTCTGCGGCTCGTTCAGTTCCTCGCTGTTTAAAACCCCGTGCCGCTTCAGCATTCAGGCCCTCGAACTCACCACCGTCGTCTACACGCTCTTTGACCAGATCGTCGACCTCTTCCCCACCGACATCCGCTGGGAGCGCCTGGGCCGCAAACTGGCGGAAGGGTACGCCCTGCTCAAGGAAGAGCGCGAAGCCGAGCTCCTCCTCGACCCGGCCGAGACCCGCTACCGCCGCTTTCTGGAAGACTACCCAGATCTCGACCAGCGCATTCCCCAATACCACATCGCCTCCTACCTGGGCATTACCGATGTGGCCCTGTCGCGCATCCGCAAAAAAATGCGCGGTTATTAACCTGGGTTAATGACCGCGCATTTCTGCTATGCGTATTTTAGCAGTACGTACACTTCTTATCATACTGTCTCCAGGAGTTCGCCATGCCCACACTCACCCCCCTCGCCGACAATATCTGGGAAATCTGCCATCCACTCAGCCTCGCCGGCATGCAATTGGGCCACCGCATGACCGTAGTCCGCCTTTCTTCGGGCGACCTGTGGGTTCACCCCCCGTGCAACTCGACGAGTCCCTGCAAACCGAACTGGCCTCCCTGGGCCCGGTCCGCTATCTGGTTGCCCCCAACACCTTCCACGACCTCTACTGGCCGCCCTACTTCTCCGTCTACGCCGACGCCCGCTTCTGTTGCGCCCCCGGCTTTGCCCAATCCCACCGCCGCCTCGCCTTCACCGACACCCTCAACGACACTGCCCCAGAACCCTGGACCGACGACCTCGACCAGCTGGTGGTTGCCGGCATGCCCAAGTTCAACGAAACCGTCTTCCTGCACAAACCCTCGGGCACCCTCATCGCCGCCGACCTGGCCTTCAACGTAGTGTCCAATGTCGGCCCCTACACCCGCTTTATGCTCACCCTGGCCGGCACCAACGGCCGCTTCGCCGTTTCCCGCCTCTTCAAGTCTTTTATCAAAGACCCCGCCGCCATGCGCCGCTCCATCGACCGGATCCTCTCCTGTGACTTCGATCGCATTGTTGTCGGCCACGGCGATGTGCTCGAAAGAGATGGGCGCAAAATTGAATTGTGTTTTGAAATGGTGTAAAACTGGCGTTGGCCTGTAACGCGGTCAGGGGGAGACCTCGACGCTCATGACACTCAATTCTAAGAAGCCGTCTTAAAATTGCGCGTTCTTCGCGCGTCTTTTGAGTAAGAGA